>WTJO01000101.1 GCA_011524805.1 Alphaproteobacteria bacterium | reverse complement strand
CTCCTTATGGGATGAGCCTGCCGGCCTTACCAATATTGAAGCACTGGCAGCAGGTGCGGCGCTTATTTCGACAGGCACAGGCGGTTCCTCTGAATATATCAAAGACAGGGCGATAATTGTACCAGTTGATAGCCATGATGATTATGACTCTCATGAATTTCCTGAATTTACTGCCGCGCTGAGCCAGGCATGCCATAATCTGATCGAAGATAGCCACGAACGACAAGCCCTGCAAAACGCTGCATGGAAGAATTATATCCATGATGCTCACACGATGGCAGAAAATGCCGTTAACATACGAGAAAAACTCATAAAATCATTTACATCAACCCTATTATAAGGTAGCTCTTTGAGCATGTTATCTCGTTCCGACATATCTGTTTATACGTCAATTTTCTACGCGGTCACACGCGCTGGCGGGATGTGCCTTGGGCTAGCTGTTCTATGTTTGTGGTTATTTGCAGCGCAGGCCAGTGCCGAACAGCCAGAAGACGTTGATTTCGAAGCTGACACTGTCACGGTTGACCGTGATGACAGCATCCTTACCGCTACAGGCAATGTAGTTCTGGTTCGTGGCACGGAACGGCTGACAGCTGACAAGGTTGTCTATAATCAGAATACAGACCAAGCAAAGGCGATTGGCAATGTGGTTTATCTGACCGCAGATGGTATTGAGCATCGCTCTGACGAGATGTTCCTAGATGAGAATTTCACCCACGCCATTGCCACCCCTATTATCAGCCAGTTTGGTGATGGCACCCGCTTTTCCGCTAATAGCGCAGAACATAATTCAGATATCAGAACAGTCTTTAACAGAAGCCGCTTTTCTCCGTGTAAATGTGATTATGACAAAGGCGAAAGCCCTATCTGGGATTTGCGGGCCACAACCACCTCTCATGATCTGCAGTCAAATACAATCACCCACTCAAATGTGCGGATGCATATTTTTGGTCTGCCAGTATTCTATCTTCCAGCCCTTGCCCATCCTGACTGGACTGTGAACCGCCGTAGCGGCTTTCTGTCACCTACTATTGCCTATTCAAATGATAAGGGTATGAGCCTGACAGTTCCCTATTTTCAGGTGCTGGGCCCCACCAATGATATCGAATATCAAATCTCGAATTTTCAATTTAGGGGTGAGTCAGTAAAAACAGTATATCGCCAGAAATGGGACAGGGCAGATTTGAATGCAAATATCATTATCGGCAAGCTGGAGACGTTTAAGAAAAGACGCGAAAATGTAGCGGCTATCGATGCGCAATTTACTGCTCAGGCTGGTGACGGCTGGAACGTGAAAGTCAATGCGCGCAGAAGCAGTCAGGATACATTCCTGCGCCGGTATGGCTATGAAAGAAACAATTCGCTTAGCTCAGACCTTACAGCAGAAAAGCTTGAACACAACAGATATTATCTGATAGAGGCATCTGATTATCAGGGGCTAAGAGCATCTGACACCCCTGAAAAAGAGCCTGTTGTTCTGCCACATATTTTTTATGAGAAAACCCGCAAAGAGGCTATCCCCCACCTGACCTCAAAAACAGAATTTTCATTATTACAGCTGGATAATGATGAAGATAATGACATGATTCGCTGGACAGCCCTGCAAAATTACACACATAAAACTCCTCTGCTTGACGGCATTGTTACCGGCCAGATTGACGGGATGGCCAGCTATTATGATATTCAGAACAGCGATGACCCTGCATTTGCCCTTAACCAGTTTGGCGGTGTAAATGTAATCGGCTCGGCAGGCTGGCACCGGATTATTCCGACAATGTTCGGCACTAACCCCGCCAGCGTAACGCCAAAGGTGAAATTCACAGCTATTGGCGGGACGGACAGAACAGATGAGGTGCCAAACAGAGATGCGGCCGATTTCAGGCTGGATGAATCAAATATGTTCCTGAATAACAGATTTCAGGGGCGCGACTATATTTTGCCGGGAAGCAGACTTGATTCAGGGGTGCTGTTCAGCACGGATAGCTCGGCACTGGGCAGCATATCTACCTTCGCAGGTATTTCCTATACCACCTCTGGCAAAAATACATCTAATCAGACCACCACAAATTCAAAATATTCAGATTATATTGCCTCGCTTGACATCAACACCCCCTATTATATTGGTCTGTCATGGGCAGGACGGGCAGATTCAAAAGATTTTGAAATTCTGGAATCACGTACCTCTCTGAATTATAGATATAATGGCACCAATATTGGCCTTAACCACACACAGATAGGCAGAACTTTTTTTGCCGCCGCCGATAATGACAGAGAAGAAGCCTCTATATCTGCAAGCCAGCAACTTACCAGTAGCCTGAAAATATCTGCCAATCAGGTATGGAATCTCAGCAACAGCCAGCGTAAAAAGGAACAATCTGTCTTCTCTGCTGAATGGACAGGCGGATTTCAGGACTGTCTGACCCTGTCGCTGGATTATGAGCGTGATCCCTTTGGCGACCGTGATGTTAAAAAGGTCAGCCGGCTACAGCTTTATCTGACCTTCAAATATCTTGGCACCATCAGCCAGTCTGATTTGATGTCCAACAACAAATAGCCAATGCGCATCCAGCTTATGCGCCTAATCCTCAATCAGGCGCCGTGACAGGCCGGATACCTCATCCACCCCGTAGCCAAGTCTGGCATAAAAGGCTTTTACAGCCTCGTTATCGGTGCGAACCAGTAAATTGATTTTGGGGCATCCTTCAGCCTCACACCAGCGCTCAACCTCAGCCATCAGGGCGCGGCCTATGCCCTGTTTCTGCGCGTCAGGATGCACCGCCAGATAGTTTACACTGCCCCTATGCCCGTCATATCCGGCCATCACACTGCCAATAATCCGGCCTGAACTTTCCTGAACCACCAGAAAAAGGCCAAACCCTGTTTTCTGCATATTTTCGGTTTTGCGCGCTATATCACGCTGCGGGTCATTCCATGGCCGGTAAATGCCTGACAGCTTCCACATCTCTATCAGACCTGCCTCATCTTCCGGTCTGAAATCTCGAATTGACCAGCCTGTCATGACTGGCTCTGCTGGTTTGCGGGCGGACAGCCAATTTCAATCAGATTGCCATCAGGATCACGGATATAGATAGAGCAGATAGGCGCCTGCGCACCAGAGCGCGTCACAGGGCCTTCTTCTATTGGCACATTATGACCAGCAAGATGGGTCTGCCAGTACGCCACAGGCCGGTCAGACAGAAAACATAAATCCTGAGAGCCGGCACAAGGCTGGCCGGCATGGGGGCGAAACGGTGCCGCCGCCTCATGCAGATTGATTTTCTGCGCCCCGAAAAACAGCGCAGTGCGCGCCGCGCCGCCCGTTGCCGGCACAAACTGCTCTGCCCGCATGCCCAGTATCTGCTCATAAAAGCTGATGGTGGCCTGAATATCCCGAACCGTCATCACCAGATGATCAAGCGCTGTTATCATGGTCTGCTATCCCCTGTCTGCCAGAAAAAAACAGTCCCATGTTTTGATATTCAGGTCAAACTGGAAAGACAAGCCCCCTATTCCACTGTGACAGTTTCAGGCAAGTTGCGGCGCTGGTCACCATCTAAACACCATG
>WTJO01000201.1 GCA_011524805.1 Alphaproteobacteria bacterium | reverse complement strand
ACTTCGGCGTGTCATAGAGCCTGTATGCCAATGTTCCAGCAATCTGCCCGTTGAGAGGATTAGCGGATACTCTTCATCAGGCACCTCATCAGGCGGCAAGATAGAGGCAGGGGTCATCCTGCCTTTGCCAGACGGCGTTGGAAAGCCATCATTGAATATAATATCCCGGCCATCGCTTTGCTCGTCATCACAGGGATAGGTTACCGCATCTTCTGCTTCCAGCCGCTGCCATGTAATGCCTGTCAGGGACGGCATCACAATCCGCATTTCGGCAAATATATCTTTGGGGTGTGTGTATTGCCAGCCCATCCCCATCTTGTTTGCCAGTTGCTGGATTATCCACCAGTCCTGTCTGGCATCCCCCGGTGGCGAGAGTGCTGCCCGTCCAAGCTGGACACGTCTGTCTGTGTTGGTAACCGTGCCGGTCTTCTCGGCAAAGGCAGAGGCAGGCAGAATAATATCTGCATAGGCAGCTGTTTCGGTCAGGAAAATATCCTGCACCACCAGATGTTCCAGCCGGCATAATGCCTCTCTGGCATGTGTCTGGTCAGGGTCAGACATGGCAGGGTTCTCACCCATAACATAGATGCCCTTTATCTGTCTGTCATAGGCGGCATCTGTAATCTCGACCACCGTAAGGCCTTTTTCGGGATCAATCTCATGCCCCCACACAGAGTGATATTGTTTGCGGATATCTGCGTCAGTTACAGATTTATAATCTGGCAGGAACATTGGAATAAGGCCGGCATCTGATGCGCCCTGAACATTATTCTGACCACGAAGCGGGTGCAGGCCGGCGCCCTGTTTGCCAACATTGCCGGTAAGCAGGGCAAGCGAGATAAGCGATCTGGCATTATCTGTGCCGTGGGTATGCTGTGATACGCCCATACCCCAGAAAATCATACCAGCTTTGGCCGAGGCAAAGCCGCGCGCTACCTGTCTGATAACATCCGGGTCTATGCCGCAAACAGCGGACATGGCTTCAGGCGTTGTAGCGGCAGTTGCCTGTTTCAGCGCATCAAACCCTTCAGTGTGATTATCCAGATAATCTTTATCATATAGCGCTTCTGAGATAATCACATGGATCATCGCATTTAATAGCGCCACATCAGAGCCGGGCGTAAAATTCAGGCTGGCCTCTGCATATCTATCCAGTGCCTGACCTCGTGGATCCAGAATATATAATTTTGCGCCGCTCTGGGCAGCATTTTTGATAAAGCTGGCCGCAACCGGATGATTAACCGTAGGGTTGGCACCAATAACGATAATCGCATCTGAATACTGACATTGTGAGAATGAGGCTGTTACTGCCCCTGAACCGATATTCTCAAGCAGTGCTGCAACTGACGAGGCATGACATAGACGTGTGCAGTGATCAACATTGTTTGTGCCAAAAGCTGTGCGCACAAATTTCTGCACCAGATAGGCTTCTTCATTGGTGCCTTTTGCCGAGCCAAACCCTGCAAGCGCGGCAGAACCATCTCTGTCTTTAATGCGCTGGAACCCTGTTGCTGCCAATTCTAGCGCTTCTTCCCAGCTTGCCTCTCTGAAATGGGTAAGTGGATTGGCTGGATCAAAGGCCATATCTGCTGACTTTGGAACATCCTCACGTCTGATGAGCGGGGTTGTCAGCCTGTCAGGGTGATGGATATAATCAAAACCATAGCGACCCTTGACACATAGCCGTCCCTGATTAGCAGGGCCTTTGCGTCCTGAAACAGAGACGATTTTCTCATCTTTTACATGTAAAGTAAGCTGACAGCCTACCCCGCAATAGGGGCACACGGAATCAACCTGTCTGTCTGGTGTGATAGCCAGTTTCTGGCTGTCATCAAGCACTGTTTTCGGCATGAGCGCACCTGTCGGGCAGGCCTGAACACATTCACCACACCCCACACAGCTAGACGCGCCAAGATCATCATCAAAATCAAAAATAATTTTGGCATCAGCTCCCCGTCCGGCAAGCCCTATGACATCATTAACCTGAACCTCGCGACAGGCTCTTACACATAGATTGCACTGGATACAGGCATCCATATTCACTGCAATGGCAGGGTGGCTGCTATCACTTTGAGGTGCAGGACAGTCGCGCGCCTCAAACCGGTCTGGCTCGGCACCCTGAAGCTGGGCATAATGCCACAGGCGCGAGTTCGGATCATGCGCAGTCTGCTGAGACGGCTGGTCGGCAAGAAGCATTTCAATCACTGTTTTACGTGCTGTTTTTGCCCGCTCGGACGCTGTGCTAATCTTCATGCCTTCCGATATTTTGCGCTGGCATGAGGCAGCTAATACCCGCTCACCCTCAATTTCAACCATACAGGCTCTGCAATTGCCGTCAGCACGATAGCCATCATCATTCTTAAAACAAAGATGCGGGATATCCAGCCCGTTATCTGCACAGACCTGCCAGATGGTTTTATCCGCAGATGCAGACACTTTCTGGCCATCAATTTCAATATCTAATTCATCGTTTGTCATGCTTGCCCACATTTTGCTGTTCTGTGACAGCTTCGGTTCCGACTTCTTCTGGAAAATGTTTCATCACGCTGATTAGCGGGTTTGAGGCTGCCTGTCCAAGCCCGCAAATAGACGCATCTGCCATAATCTGTGATAACAGCATCAGCCTGTCTGTATCTGGCTGTGACTTTGACATTTCCTGAACAGCCTTGTCAGTGCCTGTTCTGCAGGGGGTGCATTGCCCACAGGATTCATGCCTGAAGAAGCTAAGCAGATTATGCGCTACCTGCCACATATTATCCTGTTGCGAAAGGATAACGATAGCGTGCGAGCCCACAAAACAGCCTTCTTCTGCCAGCTTTCCGCCAAAATCAAGTGGAATATCAGCTTTTGATGCTGGCAGAATACCACCAGATGCTCCGCCCGGAAGATAGGCTTTGAAGTGATGGCCTTCTGCCGTGCCGCCACAGGCTTCGATAAGCTGTTCTGCGGTGCTTCCTGCGGGCGCTTTAACAATGCCCGGACGCGCTACCCTGCCTGATACAGAATAGGTTCTGAAACCCGGATGCGCCTCGCTTCCCTGAGCGTTAAACCAGTCAGCGCCCAGTTCCAGAATATCGCGTATCCAGAACAGGGTTTCCACATTATTAACCAGAGTAGGGCGACCAAACAGACCATTTTCTGCCACATAGGGTGGTCTGTGACGTGGCAGTCCACGTTTGCCTTCAATACTTTCAATCATGGCGCTTTCTTCGCCACAAATATAGGCACCTGCACCGCGTCTCAGTTCAATCTCCATATGGTCTGCAAGACCAGATGCCCTGACCGCCGCCAGCTCTTCATGCAACATTGCGATAATTTCGGGATATTCATCGCGCATATAGATATAGCATTTCTCAATCCCCACAATATGGCCTGCAACCAGAATCCCCTCAATCATCCTGTGCGGGTCAGTGGATAGATAATGTCTGTCCTTAAACGTGCCGGGCTCACCTTCATCACCATTTACAGCCATCAGCCTCGGCTCTGGCTGGCTGGCCACAATGCGCCATTTTCTGCCGGTCGGAAATCCGGCTCCACCAAGCCCTCTCAACGCTGCCTTGTCCAGCATATCCAGCATTTCTGACTTACGTTCTGGCGCCTCTCGTAAGGTGTTTGCTAGCTGAT
>WTJO01000166.1 GCA_011524805.1 Alphaproteobacteria bacterium | reverse complement strand
GTTCCAGAATGGTGGTGCCAATATCGTGCGTTTGCGCAATATTATCTGATCTTACCCCTGATTGACCTTTGGGGTCTGCCCAGATAAAGGGCACATGGGTCAGGCTGTCATATTGTTCTGCGCCTTTGAATAACAGCTTATGCTCGCCCAGATGATCGCCATGATCAGACGTAAAAATCTGAACCAGATTGTCTGTTAGTCCGGCGTCATTTGCGGCGTTACGAATTCTGCCAATAGCGTCATCTATCATGGTGATCATTCCGCATGTCAGCGCCCGCGCTTCCAGTGCCTCACGTTCTGAAACAGCTACCGAATAGCCAGAATTCTGGCCAAGTTCGGGAGTGTTTTGCCTATCTTCCATGGCGATGCGGATATATTCCGGCGGATCCCAGTCAGCTACGGTAAAGGCATGCGGTACTGGCATATCCTCTGGTTTATACATATCCCAATATTTACCGGGCGGGGTGAATGGGTGATGTGGGTCTGGAAAAGACACCATCAGGAAAAATGGTTTTGGATTATCCTTACGCGCTTCTAAAAATGCCACTGTTTCATCTGCAATGAAGCTGGTTGAGTAATGTTCTTCAGGTACTTTTGTGCGTATCGCCTGAGGGCAGATATAGTCATGCGGAAATTGCTTGTCACGCCCACGCAGCGACAATATATCAGCATCTGTCTGTTTGACATGAAGCTCATGGTCACCGCCAGTATTAAAGCCATGACGTAGAACAGATATATAGCTATCAAAGCCATAAAATGGCAGAGGTACTTCTGGCGCATCCTGTTCATAAAAATGCTGCTGTTCATACTGATATGCATCTGATGATAAATCTGAGCGGACAGCCTGTTTGACCTCGTCTGACGGCACATGATAGCCCTCTCGATATTCGGGCGGGTCAAGTTTCACTGGCCAGTCTGTCACGGTCTGCAAATGGCTTTTGCCAATTAGCGCCGTATCATAGCCGGCATCACGCATCAAATCTACAAAGGTGACATTATCATGCGAAAGTGGAATACCCAGAGAACGCACCCCGTTGCTGGAGGGCATTCGACAGGTCATCAGACTGGCACGATTTGGCATACAGACAGGCGACGCCACATAAAATCTGTCAAAATTCACGCCTGATTCCGCTATCGCATCTATATTTGGCGTGCGCAATACCGGATGACCGTTACATCCCAGATGATCATAACGCTGCTGGTCGGTAATAAACAGAATATAGCTTGGGCGGTCTGTCATTTTGCTCACCTGCCCTCAGCGCTTATCAGACGGGCGCTGATAAGGTGATGATGAATGATGATGCCAGCGGCAAGAATGATCGCTGGCGCATAGATATAAACTGGCAACATCATGACCAAAACAGCCGTCAATAATCTGATTGCAATTTCCGCCGGCCCTAATGCATTTTTGTCAAATCCTGCAATTGCGCTTGATACCAGATATAACGCCAAGGCCAGCCTGCAAATCAGAAAGCTGAGCCAGCCCCAGTCAATACTCCCGTCATATCCGGCCAGATAACTGCCTGTCATCGGGTCAATCAATGCCTGATCTATCAGCAATAATTCAGGGTAGACTGCGAATAAAAACGGTATTGTAAACATTACGATACCGGATTTTACGGCTGAGAATGCTGTTTTCATCGGGTCAGCATGAGTGATTGAAGAGGCAGCGAATGCCGCCAGAGCTACCGGCGGTGTAATGGCCGAAGCCACTGCGAAATAGAAGATGAACATATGCGCAGTAAAGGTCGCCAGTCCCAGCCCAACAAGCATCGGCCCCATCAGCAATGCGGCATTAATATAAGCTGGCACGGCTGGCATCCCCATTCCAAGGATTACAGCCAGAAGCATGGTGAGACCAAGTGCAATCAGCTGAGAGCTGATCGAATTTGCCGAAATATTAAATGATTTCAGAAATGCCAGCATATCTACTGCAACAAATTTCGCAAGACCTGTGAAATTCAGGCATACATCGATAACCGTAATCGCAAGAAACATCAGATAGAGCGTTGAAACCAGAATGCCGGCCTGTGCCAGTGCATCAAGGATTTTTCGAGGATGTGCCCTGAAGTTCGGGTCGAGGAACATCAGACATATCAGAAGCATCACTGCCCACCAACCGGCAGCACTGGCATCACCGGCGGCGTTTTGAAGCAATTCTACAATCCAGGGAAGTGACGTTATCATACAGACGTCACCATTTTTTTCGACAACTGCGCCAAGTGCGATTGAAATCCAGCTACATCCTACTGAGTCCTTTGGTGTCAGAAGCAGAACCAATACAAGCAGAACAGGGCCAAATATCTGCAAAAGCTGAAGATTGTCACTTCGGCTGAGGCGCATGTCCTCTGTTAGCTCTCCTACCGCTTGGATATCCTGCTTTCGTGCTTGAAAGATCACAGACAGGAACAGACAGAAGAAATAGAATATTGCCGGAATCGCCGCGGCTATGATGATATCCCGATAAGGAACACCTGTTAAAGACGCCATAATGAACGCTGCAACGCCCATGATTGGCGGCATGATCGCCCCGCCAGATGAGGCAGCTGCCTCAACACCGCCAGCGAACACTTTCGAAAATCCCCGCTTCAGCATCATCGGAATAGTAAGCACACCGGTCGAAAGAACATTGACTACCGGCCCGCCTGTTATTGTTCCAAACATAGCCGAAGACACAACAGCAGCATGAGCTGGCCCGCCACGTAAATTACGGGTTATCGAGAAGGCCAGCTTAATGAGTGCCTGACCACCAGCGCAACGCCCGAACAGCGCACCAAGAATGATATACGGAAATACCAGAAGCATCAGAATATTGATGAAGCGTCCAAGCAAACCGGCTGTATTATTGACAAGCGCATCACGCACATATTCGCGGCCAGAGGTTAGGCTTCTGACCTCTTCACTGCTGAGCAAGGTAACAAGGTATTTGTTCTGTCCGTCGGCGCCATAAAAGTACCAGTTCATTACAGTCAGGAAAGTATAGGACGCAATAAGAATTGAGACCATCACAAGTGGCAGTCCCCATACCTTGATATTATAGAGAAGAAAAATAACAATAGAGCCAAACAGTATCAGAGGCAGAAAGCCTTCTGTAGTATTGAGACAGACAGGATCATCTGCTGTCTCGGGGATTGGAAGCCCCATCATCTCGGAATATTCTCTTTCAGACTGCAATGCCTCTGCTACCAGCCGCGCGCGATCACCTGTCATTATATCGATAAGGCATACCGCCTCTAGCTCAATAAGGTAGGTAACCGAAATTGTAAGGCCAGCAAGAATTAGCCCGGCATCCAGCAAAAGCCCCATGCGTCGCCTTAGTGCAGACTTCTCAAGCCATGTTCGCCATATTGAATGTTTTAGGGCAACGATAATCATCATCCACACAAACAAAATGGGATATAGCCACTCTGTTGGAAACCGCCTGACCTTTAAATTAGGAATACCGGTAACATATCGCCAAAGCTCGTCCCATCCGGGAATTGCCGGCGTTACATTCAATAATCCGGTCACGACCAGAACAACAGCTAGCCAGTAAACAGCCGAGCCGTCAGCCTTCCGATTCTGATCAGGTGTCTGGGCAATTTGCTTCATTGCAGTATTTCTTTTGCCATACAAATAAAGACGTTTAAGGCTGTCAGACAGCTATTTCTAGCCACCTGACAGCCCTGTCACGTCAACTGTAATATTACGGCTTTGCGCAATCAGCGATTTTATGGCCGGCTTCTTCCCAGGCCCGCACGGCACCCGGATGGAATTTGACCGGATTTGGGCCGCATAAACCAGCTACTTTTGGGTCTATGATACCATAGTTCAATGTTGCCATAAATGGTGCGACAGCTTTGATGGCGTCGACATTTTCAATATGAGACTTGGTAAGCTGATAGGCCAGCTCTTCATCCATGCTCTTATTGACGAAATCTCCGCCAGTCACAGCCATGCCACGGAAAGTGTCGTCCTCAGACATAATTGTCCAGCCATCACCCATTTTTTCTTTAATGAACGAGACTGGCGCAGTATAGGCAACTGATCCCGGCTTATTCAGAAGTTTCTGGGCTGGCGCAGATTCGAACTTATCTTTCGGCATTGAAAACATGGTCATTGCCCCTGCGGCCACATTACGCGTCTCACGCGGGCCTGGGAAATGAACTGTTAGCACTGCGGCGTCAGCGGTTCCATCAACAATGGCAGCTGATGCCTGATTCCAGTTCACGGTAATTGATTCATAGTCCTGTCCATGCTTTGCGCCGCCAAAGAACTGTGCAAGCGCTCTGGAATTGCTGGTAGCGGCTCCACGCGGTGGACCGTTAAGTATTTTTCGACCCTTAAGATCGTCCCATCCGCCAACACCTTTGGCGTTATATGCATACATTGTGAACACAGCCAGCGTATGAGGATATAACAACTGTATATTAGCGCCTAGCTCTGCGCCCTTTTCCTTGCCAACTTTTGCATAAGGGCCTGCACCCTTGGTCATCAAAAAGGGCAGGATGAACGGACCATTAGCCAGGTCAATTTTGCCCTCGGCCAGTTCCTTTAGATAATTTGTTGCAACCTTTCCCTCTGATAGCTGGATATTGGCAATCCCGCGCTCGGCGGCATTCTCAACCAGCGCTGTTGCTGTTAACGCAACCGGCGTGCCGCTTCCCGCGGTATGCATTGTCAGATTTACCTCTGCCTGTGCAGAAGCCATATGCAGCGACGTTGCGGCAATCGTAACCGCTGCGAGTTTCAGAACGTTGTTCATAATTCCCCTCCAAAATGAACCTAAATGATATCTCTGCCCATAGTCTCAAAACCAACACTGAATTTGTAAACAGAAAATTTGTTGCAAACTATTCAAATTTGAATAGCATTGTGTATGTATTATCGATAATTGAGAGCTAATAATGCGCACTTTTTTTGACCCACGGGCGTTATTTTATCTACATAATATCAATCAGGCAGGCTCAATGTCAGCTGCCTCGGAATTGCTTACAGTATCACAACCCACTCTATCCCGTGCGGTTTCATCATTAGAGGCACAAACAGGCCGGCAGTTAATGATTCGTGGGCGAAACGGTGTTATTCTGACAGAGGCTGGCCTGCTTCTGGCAGAACAGGGGCGTCAAATTTCAGAGGATTTGAGAGGCGCGAGCGATATTGTCGACCGGCTTAAAAAACAGAGTCCGCCAACTGTCAGGCTAGGCGCAGGTCCGCTTATTGCCTATGCAGCCGTAGATGATTTTGTTGCAGGAGAAATGGTATCTCATAAGGATAGAAGCTTTCATTATATAGTTGGCACGGCGCGGCAGCTAATAACAGATTTGCTTCACGGCAGGCTGGATATCGCCATTTTAACAGCCCCGCCAAAATTATATATTGAGCATCTGCAGTGCGTAAATATTATTGAAGAGAATATCAGCCTGTTCACAGGTAATAGCTCACCCCTGCTTGCTTCAAATTCCAGAATTGATAAGCAGATATTATCAAAAGCCAGATGGGTAACGATTGAAGCCACCTATGGTCCCCAGTCTTCTTTTGACAGCATGATACGGCATTTTGATCTATCCAGAGTATCACCTGCTGTAAATTATAATATGAATATTCAGGGCATGTTCAAAGCACTGCAACAGACCAATGCATTGTGTTTTCTGCCAGCGCGCATAACCAGCGTACTATCTGAAAAAGAAAATGTAAGCGAGATAGATTTGGGATTTACCAGCGACAGCAGACAAATCTCTATCTGGCATGCGGCAGATGCTGATCTTAATCAGGACCTTGCAGATTTAATCAGACGTGCAAAATTCTTTTTAAATAACCGGCTATTATCCTGAAGCAGGGCAATATACCGCCAGCTGTTCTATCGGCGAAAGATTACTTATCTGCCAATGCTGTTCTGATAGCGGTGGCCAGTTTTGCCCTGTCCTGAGGCACCTTATTCTCAAAATGACGGGACAGCTCTAATGTCGCTATTCTGGCCTGACTATGTGCGGTTGCAGTTGCCATGTCATTTGGCATGCCCAGTTCTGACAGGGTTTTGGCAACCTCGAACATCTCTGCCGAGCGGCGCGCGCCATGCACAGCCACCCGCTCCATTACATAATCAGCCAGTCCGGCCATATCCTCAATGCCAAGCGTTTTGCCTGCTGATGCCAGAATATCGCTATCCAGCCCTCTCATCTGGGCGGCTGTCACACATTCGGTAACAAGTGATTCCACCCCTTTAATCAGGATAGAACGAAGCATTTTGACCTCGCATGCATCCCCCACAGTCTCACCCTGCCAGTCATACTGAAAATCTAGCGCCTCAAGCATCGGCGCCAGCCTGTCTCTGCTTGGCCCAGAAAGCAATAATTTTGTGCGATGCTGTGCAGGATAGATAGGCGCCATAATCGCCATATCGATATATTCGACATGCCGGGCACTAAACAGACCAGCCGTGTTCTTCTTGGTGCCGGGCGATACCGAATTAGCGTCACAAAATAGATGATGAGATGACAGATAGGGCAGTAGTGAGCGTGCTGCATCATATGACTGGTCTGCGGTCACAACACTGATAATCACCTCTGCCTGTCTTGCCAGCGCTTCAGGACAATCAACCAGCTCTATGGGTGCTGAGCGTCTGTCTTCGGCACTGAGATAGGCATGGTCATAGGCGCACAGACCCACCTCAAACCCGTCAGCAAGAGAGGCGGCAATTGCCCTGCCTGCCTCGCCATAGCCTAGCAAACCTATTTTATAGTTCGGCAGTGCTGTGGGAACAGGCATCTAGTGGCTATCCATAAATCCAAGTGTACGCGCCATTGCCAGTTCTGCGGCCTCCGCATCATATTGGCCACGATGGTCACAGTTAAAACCGTGACCAGCCTCATAAATATGGCTGTCAACTTCTGGCTGTGCAGCGATAAAGGCCTCTACACCCTCCATCGGAATTGACTGATCCTGCCGCCCGAAATGTGCCAGCACAGGACAATTTGCCTGCAATTCTTTTAAGGCGGGCAACTCGCCACCATAATAGCTGACAGCCCCGTTTAGCCCGTCTGTGCGGCATGCCATCCGCCATGCCAGAGACCCGCCCCAGCAAAATCCAACTACATAACGGCGCATATCTTCAGGCAGCAGCCCAAGCGTTGCGGCAATATCCTGCTCGGCAACGCTATCTACCTCTTCTTTGACAGCACGCCCTTTTTCAATACCCTCAGCATCATAATTGAGGCGGATATTCTCGCCTGCCCTGTCAAATAAGGCAGGTGCGATAGCCAGCCAGCCTTGTGCTGCAAATCTGTCAACCACCTCGCAAATATGCGTGTTCAGCCCGAAAATTTCCTGAAGGATTATCACCCCGCCTTTAACCTCACTTGGCGGTTCGGCCTTTGCCGCAGAAAAGGTAAATCCGTCAGATGAAGGCAGATAAATAATGTCAGCCATGATATAAGCGCTCCGTTTCTGGCCAGCTTAGTCTAACATATCTGCTGGCATGTGATATCCAGATTGTCTGGCACCTATACAGACAGGCGCGAGAACACAGCTCTGGCATTATCTTCAAAAATAGCCTGCTTTGCTGTTGCAGACAGTTTGGTGTTGCCATCAATATAGCGTTTCGTGTCGTCATAATAATGACCTGTTCGGGGGTCTATACCGCGAACCGCCCCTATCATCTCGGAAGCGAACAGAATATTTTTATGCGGTATCACCTCCAGCAGCATATCAATTCCATGCTGATGATACACACACGTATCAAAGAAAATATTATTCAGCACCCGTTCATCCAGATCGCCCAGCCCCTTATCCTGTGCTATGCCTCTGAAGCGTCCCCAGTGATAGGGCACTGCCCCGCCGCCATGCGGGATAATGATTTTCAATTCGGGAAAATCTGTAAACACCTCAGAGAATAGCAGATGCACAAAAGCGGTGGTATCAGCACCAAGATAATAGCTTGAGGTAGTATCAAGCGAATGATGACAGGCACCAGAGACATGGATCATCGCCGGCACATCCAGCTCAACCATCTTTTCATAAAAGGGATACCAGTATCTATCGCCAAGACGTGCATCTTTCCAGAACCCGCCAGACGGGTCAGGATTCAGATTACATCCGATAAACCCCATCTGGTTTACACATCTATCAAGCTCGGCAATCGAGGCATCAATATCTGTCTGCGGGCTTTGCGGCAACTGGCAGACAGGCACAAAATTATCAGGAAAAATATCACATACACGCCTGATCAAATCATTCTGATGCTCAGTCCATGCCTGAGAAGTGCTGGCATTACCAACATGATGACCCATCCAGCTCGCTCGTGGCGAAAAAATGGTGATATCCGTGCCACGTTCCTGTTGCATCTTTAGCTGGTTCTGCTCGATAGAGAGGCGAATCTCATCATCGGAGAGTATAATCTCGCCTTTCTCGAATATATGATCCGGATTGGTTTTCAGAATTTCCTTCTGCGCATTTCGATAGGCCTCAACCGCAGGCGGGGTAGTGGTGTAATGTCCATGACAGTCAATAATCATCATCTCATCCTTGTCTGACAGGTACTTGCTAGTCGCGATTACGTGTATCAATACCGCAGAAACTGCCAAGCGCATCCAGATCATCTACATATTCCAGCCCTTCTGATGCGAGCCGCTCACGCATATTATATAGATCAAGCCCAAGCTCGCCATTGGCCAGCTTTACACGCTTTTCTTCTTCGTTGGCCAGTCTGGCTTCTGATGCCTTCAGCACAGTGCCTGCCTCACGGCGTGGTACAATTACCACCCCGTCATCATCTGCTATGACTGCATCTCCGGGATAGACAAGCTGGCCAGCACACATAATTGGCACATTGACCGCGCCAAGCGTATTTTTCACCGTGCCTTTAGATGATACTGCCCGCGACCAGACTGGAAAGGACATCTCCTGCAAATCAGCCACATCACGCACACCGCCATCAATTACCAGCCCTTTGACACCCCGTGCCTGACAGGAAGTTGCCAGCAAGTCGCCAAAAAACCCGTCTGTATTATCTGTTGTACATCCAACCACCAGCACATCACCTGGCTGGCACAGCTCTATGGCGACATGCACCATCCAGTTATCGCCTGGCTGAACTAGAATGGTAACAGCAGACCCGCCAATGCGCGCACGCGGATAGATAGGCCGCATATATGGCTTTAACAGGCCGGTGCGCCCCTGTGCTTCATGCACCGAAGATGTGCCAATCTCGCCCAGACGGCTGGCTATTTCGCCATCAACCCTGCTGATATGTTTAACCGCAACTGTTTTCATAAGCATCTCCCATAAGCAGGTTCCTATTCAAAACCATAAAGGCGCGCAGGATTATCTACCAGTATTTTTCTTTGCAGACTTTCATCACGCGCCAGCAACGGCACCAGATCAAGCAAATCACCGTCATTTGGCATGAACTTTTTAATGTTCGGATGCGGCCAGTCAGTCCCCCATAAGGTTCTGTCGGCTGCCAGCTCAACCAGTTCCTGAGCATAGGGAATAGCATCATAAAATGGCGGGCCTGCCGCCGAAATACGCTCTGAGCCACAAATTTTTACCCACCAGTTTTCGCGCTCAAGAAATGATTTCAAAATCTGGAAGGCTTTTTGATGCACCCCGTCAGCGGTTGGCACACGCCCCATATGATCAACAATAATATCCATATCGAATTGCAGGAAAAATTCTTCAAAGCTAATAATATCTTCTGCATTTACATGAATAACCAGATGCCACCCAAGCGGTTTGACACGCTCCAGCACCCTTTTCATCATGTCAAGATCAGGTGTACCGCCCAGATGCGTGACAAAATTAAAGCGGATACCGCGCACACCGCCTGCATCCAGATCGGCAAATTCTTCATCGCTGAAGCTGTCATTGGCAATACAGACACCGCGATAGCGTTTCGGGTCATGTGCCAGCGCATCCATCATGGCACGATTATCAGGCCCATGACAGCTCGCCTGCACAATCACTGCCCGCTCAATGCCAAGCAAATTATGCAATTCCGCCAGCCTTTCCTTCGGCCCGTCAGGCGGATGATAGGTTGATTTCGGATGATAGGGAAATACCTCATGGGGGCCAAACACATGGCAATGCGCATCACAGGCACCAGCAGGTGCGGTATATATCGGCTTGCGTGTATTCGGCTCAGGCGGCATGCAGCTTTTCATGCCGGTGACAGGATGTGTGTAATCGTTCATCTTTTTTCTTTCTGCCAGATTGACTGCGGGATAAAAACCTCTCCCCTGCTGATAAGCCGTGTAGTGCGCAACAAACCAGCACCGGTAATCACAATACCATCTTGAGACTCTGCCATAGATAGCTGAACATCGAAACTGCCGGTAGGATGTTCTATCCGCATCAGCTTGTCCAGACCGTCGGGAATCTGTGCCAGATCATGCACCGCCCCGTTCGGGAATAATGCCGCCGTTGCCGCAGATACCGCCCCTAGTACGCCTATCGCCTTATGACACTGTTTCGGTATAAAGGTGCGTGTGCAAAAAGCGCCCCCGTCACGGCTCTGGGAGATAAGACACATTTTCGGCACTGCCTTTGCTGACACATCGCCCAGCCCCATGGCCTTGCCAGCCGCCAGCCTGATAGTTTCCAACCTTGTTTTCAGTGCATCATTTGCATTTAGCGCATCAGGCGTTTCATAACCGCTGACATCAAAATCTTCTGCCCTCAGACACACAACAGGCATCCCGTTATCAATACAGGTGACATGTACCCCGTCAAATTGGTCAATTACATTGCCGGTCGGCAAAAGCGCACCAGTGGCCGAACCCGCCAGATCCTGATAATGGCAGATAACAGGCGCAGAACTGCCTGCCACCCCGTCAATTCTGGCCTCGCCCTCATAGACAGGATAACCATCTTCAACAGGAAAGCTGAGACGGCACTGATTGCCGCTATTGGACATATAGACTGTAATTTCTGCTGTGCTGGCGGCAGTATCAAGCGGTGGCAACAGCCCTGATTCAAGTGCAAATGCACCCACCCCTGCCAGTATATTTCCGCAATTTGGCGTATCATCAAGCCTGTCTTCTCCGACAATAGCCTGAATGAACAGATAATCCAGATCACATCCCTGACGTTCAGATTTCCGCACAACCGCAAGTTTGGACGTAAGCGGGTCTGCCCCGCCAAGCCCGTCAATCTGGCGCGGATCGCCATAGGCGCCCATCACCCATTTCAGCACCTCATCGCGTGTTGCCTGATCAGAAGGCAGGTCATCTTCACGAAAATATACACCTTTGGAGCTGCCGCCCCGCAATTGCATAAAGGGTATGGCTGTCTGGTGCGTCATTCGCTCATCTTCTGTTCCACCTCATGCAGAATACGCATGGCCGGCAGACAGTCTGCAAGGCTGGAATTTGGGGTCTCACCTGTGCGGATGGCACGGATAAATTCTCTGTCAATCAGCTCGATACCATTCATCGACACATCGACAGATGACACATCTATCTGGTTTTCCTTGCCGTCAAACAAATCGTCATATCTGGCCAGATAGGTACCATTATCACAGATATATCTGAAAAAACTGCCCAGAGGCCCGTCATTATTAAATGACAGAGACAGGGTGCATAATTTGCCAGATTCTGTTTTCAGCAGGATAGCCATATCCATTGCGATGCCCAGTTCGGGATGTTTAGGCCCCTGTACGGCCTGCACTTCGATTACAGGCTCACCTGCCTGATAGCAAAACAGATCAACCGTATGACAGGCATGATGCCACAATAGATGATCAGTCCATGAACGCGGCTCGCCCTTGGCATTCATATTTGTGCGCCGGAAAAAATAGGTCTGGACATCAAGCTGCTGGATAGATAGCTCGCCTGCCCTGATTTTATTATGCACCCATTGATGAGAGGGGTTGAATCTACGCACATGCCCTGCCATCGCCACGCGCCCTGTTTCAGCCTGTTTTGCAACCAGCTTTTCAGAATCTGCAAGCGAATCTGCCATTGGAATTTCGATCATCACATGCTTGCCAGCATCCATGGCGGCAATGGCCTGTGCGGCGTGAAGCTGTGTCGGCGTTGCCAGAATAACGCCATCTACCTGTTCGCAATCTATCAGCGACTGGTAATCATCAAAGCGCAACGGCACACCAAATTTATCTGCAATGCCATTTGCCTTTTCCATGCTGGTCGCCATTACGGCTGTCACCTCGGCATCTTCTATCTCGGCAAGTGCTTCTAGATGTTTTGTTCCAAAGGCACCATTTGCGCCTGCAACCGCTATTCTTGGCTTGCTCATGCCTGCCTGCTCCTTACTTGATGCACCTGCCTATCTTACCGGTCTATGCATTTTCCAGAATGATTGCCCCATAAGCAGTTGCTGAAACCGGAATATGATAGAACCGATATGTTTCTTTGACATTTTCATTCAAAGCGCCTCGCATCACATTCCACATAATCATTTCGATGCCCTCACATCCTGCCTCACGGATAAAATCTGTATGGCTTAGTGCGGCATTTGCCTGCGGGTTGTTCACCAGATTATCCAGAAATGCCTTGTCAAAGTCGGGATTAACCACCCCTGCGCGCTCGCCGCCCAGCTGGTGCGAAAGCCCGCCTGTACCCCAGATACCAACCGAAATATCCTGATCAAAGCTGGCTATGGCACGCCCGATAGCCTGACCAAGTTTCAGACAGCGCGCCGAGGTAGGCAGCGGATGCTGGATAACATTCACACATAGCGGCACAACGGCTGCCGGCCATTCATCAGGCTGATCATAGGCAATTGACAGGGGCACGGTAAGCCCGTGATCAACATCCAGAGAACCAGCCACCGCCATATCAAATTCTTCTGCCATAAGCTGTTCGACCAGATGCCATGCCAGCTCGGGGTGACCCTTGACGACAGGCACCTTGCGCGGCCCCCAGCCTTCATCAGCAGGCTGAAATTCTTCTGCCACACCAATGGTGAAGGTCGAATAGCCATCAAGCGAATAGGAAGTTGCGTGATCATTAAACACAATAATGTTTACATCTGGCACATTATCCTTATGCCATGCACGTAATGGCTCAAAGCCTTTGAATAGAGGCTGCCAGTACGGCTCGTCTGTCTTGCCATTATCCATTGCTGCGCCTACACCCGGCACGTGGGATGTGCCCATGCCTGCAAGAATTTTAGCCATTATCCGGACTCCTTCTGTTCTGACTTGCTTCTATTGCCATCAATTGGCCTGCCGCCACCTATCATCATCTGCTGAAATTCATCAAAGCTCAGTTCGGGATCGCTCATCTTGCCATACATTACCTGAGGCGGCTTTTTGTCATGGCTGACCAGCTTGAAGGCGTAATAGACATTCGCGCCAACTTTCAGCATGCCCAGATAGTCGCGTGCCAGAACAGCCTGTTTTTGCTCATCGGTAATTTTGAATTTGGCGAGATAGGCAGCTTCATCTGCTGCAAATTCGTCTCTACATTCTGCCTTGTTCAGGGTCATCAGAAACATATTCAGATGATAACCCCGCCGATAATGCCGGCTATCAAGCACATAGGTGCCCGGCACATCATCATAATCTCTTGCTGTCATATCCGCCTCCCGTCCAGCAATATTTATGCATAGAATCTAACGTGCATATCCCAAAGCCCGTGACAAAATGCAATATCGGTCGCTATTTTGTGTCGCGCCATTAGATCACGAAATCAACATCTTTTCAACTGCCTTGATATTAATATCTGAATGAAGGATCATCCCGCTCAACAAGCCTGATCATCGCCATAAGCGCATCTTCACCTGCACCAAATTTCGGATTAAAATTCAGCGAGTCCCTGACACATTTCTCCAGTATATCCGCTGGTATCTGTCGCTGTTTGCCAAGCGGGGCGGCGGCTATCTGAATCTCGCAGGCGCGATTAACAAGCCACATCAGAGAGAAGGCCTGCGCCAGATTTCCGCCAATCACAACAGGGCCATGATTGCGCAGCATCAGCACAGGACAGTCACCCGCACTATCTAGAATCCGCTGGCCTTCATCATCATAAATCGTAATACCTTCAAAATCGTGATAGGCAATTTTGCCATAAAGCTGGGCGGAATAAAAATTGGCGAAACTCAGCCCCTCTTCAGCGCAACAGACCGCTGCCGTAGGGGTGGTGTGAACATGCATCACACAGTTCCCTGCCTCGCCGCGATATTTATGTATGGCGCTATGGAAGGTAAAGCCGGCCGGATTAATCGGCCAGTCCGAATTGCCGATAATATTTCCGTCAAGATCAACTTTCACCAGATTTGAGGCGCAGACTTCGGAATAATGCAGGCCAAAGGGGTTGATCAGAAAATGATCGTCCGGGCCCGGCACGCGCAAAGAGATATGGTTATAGATTGATTCATCCCAGCCAAAATGCGCAAAAATACGATAGGTGGCGGCCAGCCTGACGCGGGTCGTCCATTCTTCTTCGCCAATATGTTTTGGCTTTTCAAATGCGCTGATGCTCATGCTCTCTCCTGCGATGCCGCCGGCAAATTCTCAGATTGAAATAACCGTCTCGACACACTAACCTGATAGCAACAAGATTAGCGTGTTAATCCGAAAAAAGTCAAT
>WTJO01000004.1 GCA_011524805.1 Alphaproteobacteria bacterium | reverse complement strand
TCCTTTAACGATTTAGCAAACCGCCGCCTTCAGCCACTCGGCCACCCCTCCGCAAGACAGGGTTGAATGGGGCAACTCAGACCCCCACGGCGTATGCACCTACCTAACTAAGCCAGACAGGCTCTGCTGTCAATTTTAACCTGCATCGCAAGATAACAAATTATCCATTTTTTGCACTTTATTGCAGTCATCCCGCCCGCATCGCGCTATATTATGGCCTTGTATTATCGATAGTGCCTGTCAGAATAGACATAGTGGGCAGATTAACCAGCTGATGTGAGGGCTATGGACCAGCTAAATTCCATGCGTATGTTTGTGGCGATAGCAGACAGAAATTCGTTCAAGGCGGCCGCAGACGATCTGGATATCTCGCCCTCTGTTATCTCGAAACATATCTCGGCACTTGAGAGCCATCTGGGCATCAAGCTGCTTGAGCGCAATACCCGCCATGTCGCCCTCACCCAGATTGGCGAGAGCTATCTGGTGAATTGCCGCAATATTCTGGATGAGGTGAACAGGTTTGAGGCCAACCTGACAGACAGGATAGGCCATCTGAAAGGCGTGTTGCGGATTAATGCGCCGCCCGGCTTTGGCCATCGGCATATTGCCCCGCATCTGCCGCTATTTATCGAACAGCATCCGGATATGATTATTGATATCACCACCGCGAATAATAACTCTAGTAATATGTTATTTGAAGTTGATCTGCATATCAAAATTTCGGAAGCCGAAGTGCCGAATGATTGCGAGATGACAATACTGGCACCGAACCGGCGCAAGCTGGTAGGCTCGCCTGCCTATATTGAGAAGCGTGGCATGCCCCGCACAATTTCTGATTTGTCTGGCCATCAGCTTATCATGCTGGAAAGCACCCATCATAATCATGGCTGGCATTTCAAGACTGCCGACAACCGCACAGAAACGTTCCGCGCCAATGGGTCGGTCAGGATGGATAATGGTGACAGCATGTTGCGCACCGTGCTGAATGATGGCGGGCTGGCGATGCTGCCAACCTATATTGTGGGCAGGCATATCCAGTCTGGCGCGCTGGTGACAATGCTGGATGCTCAGCTAGATGAAAGCACGCCTGTGCATGCGCTCTGGCGTGGCAATAATCATCGCTGGCCGAAAATCAAGGCAATGGTCGAATTTCTGCGCTCTGTCTATGGCGAAACGCCCTATTGGGATGATGATAGCGCCGCCGGAAGCCCTGCCGCCTTACGCGCCAGCAAATAGTATCTTACAGCCCCTAGCTATCCAGCTTTGCTTTCAGAAGCTGATTTACAAGGGCTGGATTTGCCTGACCTCTTGACAGTTTCATGGTCTGGCCCACAAAGAACCCGAACAGCTTATCCTTGCCCGATTTATATTCGGCAACCTTGTCCTGATTGGCTGCAAGCACATCATCTATCATCGTCTCAATCGCACCTGTATCAGATACCTGTTTCAGGCCTTTTTCTTCAATAATATCAGCAGGGTTTTTGCCAGTATCAAACATATCGGCAAAGACATCTTTTGCGATTTTGCCCGAAATGGTGCCATCGGTAATCAGCCCGACAAGCGCACCAAGCTGTTGCGGTGCCACCGGACAGTCTGCCAGATTTGTGCCTGCCTTATTAAGCGCACCAAACAGCTCAACCGACATCCAGTTTGCTACCATCTTGCGATCCTGACCATCACTTGCCGCTTCATAATAGGCAGCTGTTTCGCGCTCTTCAGTCAGCACGGATGCATCATAGGATGACAGACCATATTCTGTGACCATACGCTGTTTGATCTGATCTGGCAGTTCTGGCAATTCAGCTTTCAGACTATCAACATACGCCTGTGTAAAGCTGAGCGGAAGCAGATCAGGGTCAGGAAAATAGCGGTAATCATGCGCATCTTCTTTTGATCTCATCGCACGGGTTGTGCCTGTTGAGGTATCAAACAGGCGGGTTTCCTGATCTACCTCTCCGCCATCTTCAATCAGCTCAATCTGGCGTTCAACCTCATAGTCGATCGCCTGCATAATGAAGCGGACAGAATTAAGATTCTTTGTTTCTGTGCGTGTGCCAAGCGGATCACCCGGCCGGCGCACAGACACATTCACATCTGCCCGCATCGAGCCTTCTTCCATATTGCCATCACAGGTGCCAAGATAGCGCAGGATAGACCGCAACTTCTTGATATAGGCGCCTGCCTGTTCTGCAGACCGGATATCAGGGCGTGAGACAATCTCCATCAGCGCAACGCCTGAGCGGTTCAGATCAATATAGGACTGGGTCGGATGCTGATCATGCATGGATTTACCGGCATCCTGTTCAAGATGGATACGCTCAATGCCAATCACATGCTGGCTTCCATCTTTCAGCTCAATCGTTACCTCGCCTTCACCGACAATCGGGTGCTGGAACTGGCTAATCTGATAGCCTTGTGGCAGATCGGCATAGAAATAGTTTTTGCGGTCAAACACGCTTGTCAGATTAATCTGTGCGTTAATGCCTAGCCCTGTGCGGATGGCCTGACGCACACATTCTTCATTAATCACAGGCAGCATGCCGGGCATCGCCGCATCCACCAGCGATACATGCATATTCGGGTCTGCGCCAAATTCTGCAGAGGAGCCTGAAAATAATTTTGACTGCGAAGTGACCTGTGCATGCACTTCCATGCCGATAACAACTTCCCAGTCACCTGTCCGTCCTGAAACCAGATTACTCACATCCGTCTCCATCTATTCCTTCAGGCCGCTTTTGGCGCTGAAGTGGTGAAATTAGCCATGCTTTCCAGTGTCGCCGCCGTGGCGTAGAGTTTGTCTTCACAAAATGCCCCTGCCAGCAATTGCAGACCAAGCGGCAGGCCATCTTTGCTGAGGCCGGCAGGTACGGAAATACCCGGAATACCGGCCAGATTGGCAGGCACGGTAAAGACATCATTCAGATACATGGTAAGCGGGTCATCCTGTTTCTGGCCAAGCGCAAAAGCGGCGGTCGGTGTTGCAGGTGTTAAAATCGCATCTACCGAAGCAAAGGCAGTGTCAAAATCCTGTCTTATCAGCCGGCGCACCTGCTGAGCCTTTTTATAATAGGCATCATAATAGCCAGCACTTAGCGCATAGGTGCCGATCATGATACGGCGCTGAACCTCATCGCCAAATCCTGCCGCCCGGCTTTTTTCATACATATCGTCAAGCGACTGCACATCATCGGTTCGCACCCCGTATCTGACCCCGTCATAGCGTGCCAGATTTGACGAGGCTTCGGCAGGGGCAATTATATAATAGGCAGGCAGCGCATATTTGGTATGCGGCAAAGATATCTCTACCAGCTCGGCACCAGCCTCAACCATCCAGTTCTGTCCCTGTTGCCATAGCGCAACAATTTCAGGATCCATGCCATCCATTTCATATTCGGCAGGAATACCTATTTTCATGCCTTTTACACCGCAAGATAGTGCCTTTGTCAGGTCAGGCATCTCATCTGGTGCAGAGGTAGAATCTTTGGGATCATGGCCTGCCATCGCAGATAGCATCAATGCTGAATCTGCCACTGTGCGGGTAAACGGTCCTGCCTGATCAAGTGATGAGGCAAAGGCCACAATGCCCCATCTGGAACAGCGCCCATAGGTCGGCTTCATGCCTACTACACCGCAAAAGGCGGCTGGCTGGCGGATTGAGCCGCCTGTATCCGTGCCAGTCGCCAGCAGAGCAGAGCGCGCCGCCACAGCAGAGGCCGAACCACCAGACGAGCCGCCTGCCGCCAACGGCACTTCTGCGCTCCATGGATTAACCGCAGGACCAAAACAGCTGGTCTCGTTGGCAGACCCCATCGCAAATTCATCACAATTCAGCTTGCCAAGCATGACCCCGCCTGCCTGCCACAGATTATCTGTGACCGTGCTTTCATAAGGCGGCACGAAATTTCTGAGAATCTCGGAACAGGCAGTTGTAGACACATCTTGCGTGCAGAATAAATCTTTGACGCCAACAGGCAGCCCCTCAAGCGTGCCGGCTGTGCCGCCAGCAATCTTTTTATCGCTATTGGCGGCCATCTCAAGCGCCTTGTCTGCGGTCACGGCGACATAATTATTCAGCCCTGCAGTCTGGTCAATCGCTTCAAGATAGGCAGTTGTCAGTTCAACTGCGGAAATCTCTTTCTGCGTTAAGGCACGTTTTGCCTCGGTCGCGCTCAATGAAAGAAGCTCTGTCATGATATATCCTTGCTTTACTCGACCACTTTTGGCACGACAAAAAATCCGCTTGCGCTTTGCGGGGCATTTTTCAGCACATCATCTGCCTTTTCGCCGTCTGTTACCCTGTCGGCGCGCATAGGCAGATTATGGCCTGTAACACTGGCTAGCGGCTCTACATCAGAGGTGTCGACTTCACCTAGCTGTTCTACCCAGCTCAGAATATGGTTCAGCTCGCCAGCTATCTGTTCCTGAGATTCTTCCGGCACATGGATGCGTGCCAGCCGGCCTATCTTTCTTACCGTATCTTTGTCCACAGACATGTTAAAATATTCCTATGAAATTTTGCAGTTACCTAAATAACAGAATTGACATATTTGTCTATCAGCCTGATAACATTGCCCATGCCTATCTGCAAGTTCTACGATACAATCAGTACAGTTTCTGCACAACACAGATGCATGGGGCTGGATATTGGCAAAAAGACTATCGGAATTGCGGTGGGAGATGCCGGCCATAAGGTAGCCAGCCCGCTAAAAATCCTGTGGCGCACCAAATTCACACCAGATGCCCACCAGCTTATCAAGATGATAGATGAATATGCTATTGGCTTGCTGGTCATTGGCTGGCCGCTCAATATGGATGGCACACAAGGCCCCAAATGTGATTCTGTGCGGGATTTCGCCCATGCCTTTCTGGCACTTCACGACATAAATATCTGCTTTCATGATGAACGTCTGTCCACAGCGGCGGTAGAACGCACCATGATTGATGTTGATATGACCAGAAATATGCGATCAAAACGCAGAGATGCGCTTGCTGCCGCATGGATTTTGCAATCTGCGTTTGACGGCATTGCCGCCCAGAAACAGGGTGAATAAAATATATTGGCAAAACCTGTCCATCAGGCGTATAACAGCAACCTAGAATGACAGCGAAACAGAGATCACATCAGGTGCCACCCCTGAAATCAGGGCATTTACTTGGCATTGCAGGTCTGGGGGTTGACGAGATGAACGCCCTTCTGGACAGGTCTTCTTTTTTTGCAGATATCATCACCTCACCAGACCAGCCAGATAGCGATGTCGGCAAAATTTTGCAGGGCGTCACTGTGGTTAATCTGTTTTTTGAGAATTCCACCCGTACCAGAGTATCGTTTGAAGTAGCTGCAAAAAAGCTGGGCGCATCTGTGCTGAACATTTCAGTCTCAGGCTCATCTGTGAAAAAAGGCGAGACACTGGTTGATACTGCCACCACCCTGAATGCGATGCATCCTGATATTCTGGTAGTGCGCCATCATGCGGCTGGTACCCCATTGCTGTTAAGCCGACATGTCGGTGCAGCGATTATCAATGCAGGTGACGGGCGGCATGAACACCCCACACAGGCATTGCTGGATGCGCTGACCATAAAACGCAGTTTTGGGCGGATTGCCGGCCTTAAAATTGCCATTTGCGGCGACATTGCCAATAGCCGTGTGGCGCGCTCCAATCTGTATCTGCTTGGCGCATTAGGCGCAGATTTGCGCTTTGTTGCTCCCTCTACGCTGTTGCCGGCAGATGTAGACAAGCTGGGCGTACCTGTCTTTACAGATTTGGATGACGGGATTGCAGGCGCTGATATCATCATGATGCTAAGACTGCAAAAAGAACGCATGCAGGGGCGTGAAATTCCGAGCCAGCATGAATATTTCAATCTATTCGGCCTTGATAGTGCCAGCGTGGACAAACTGGCAGGGGATGCAGTTATCATGCATCCGGGGCCTATGAATAGAGGGGTTGAGATTGCCTCATCTGTTGCTGATGACCCTGAAAGAAGCCTGATTACCCAGCAGGTAGAGATGGGTGTTGCTGCCCGCATGGCCTGTCTTGAAGCGTTACGGCCAACTGGCAAAACCGACAGGAAAGGGTCGTGATGGCACAGCTATTCAAACATGCACATCTTGTCTGCCCTGAACGCAATATCTCGGAAGCTGGCTGGCTGGCCGTAGAAAATGGTGTCATAACAGCCAGCTCATTTGAGCATCCAGAACAGCCTGACGAGACCGGTTTTTCCGAGATAATCGACTGTAAAGGTCAGATTCTGGGGCCCGGCTTTGTTGATATGCGCGCCCAGTCAAGTGATCCGGGGGCAGAACATATCGAGACACTTGACAGTTTGCTGACAGCCGCCACATCTCATGGCATCACCTCGCTGGCTATCCTGCCATCAACCGAGCCTGTGATTGATAATGCAGCAATGATTGATTCAATCCAGCTAAGGGCAGGCCGCTATAATAAAGGCAGGCTATATTGCTATGGTGCGGCCACCAAACAGATGGCTGGCGAGCAGATGGCCGAGCTTGGCATGATGACACAGGCAGGGGCCATCGGCTTTTCGACAGGCAATACAACCATATCAGACAGCCAGATGATGCGCCGGCTTATGACCTATGCAAAGATGTTTGACCGGCCTGTCATGCATCATTGTGAAGACCCTGCCCTAAGTGACGCAATCGACATGAATGAAGGCGAAACAGCCACGCGGCTTGGGCTGATTGGCCAGCCGGCCATCGCAGAGACTATCATCCTGCAACGTGATATTGCGCTTGCGCGGCTGACAGGCGTTCATTATCACGCAAGCCATATTTCAGCTGCCAGCTCTGTTGATGTCATCAGACAGGCAAAACGCGAAGGTCTGTCCATAACAGCAGATACTGCCCCACCCTATTTCATGCTGAACGAAATAAGTGTTTCAGGGTTTGATAGTGCGGCAAAATTGAACCCGCCTTTGCGCACGGAAGATGACAGGCTGGCGATTATCGCAGCTCTGCTGGATGGCACGATAGACGCGATTGCCTCTGACCATATGCCGATCGACCCTGATGAAAAGGCACAACCATTTTCACTGGCAAGTTTTGGTGCGTCCGGCCTCGATGTATTAGTGCCTATGTCTCTGAAACTCAGACAGACCCACGATATGGGCTGGCCGCATTTATTTTCGCTTATGTCATACCGTCCGGCGCAAATTCTGGGGCTGGCGGGTGGCAAGCTTGGCATTGGTGCGCCAGCCGATCTTGTCATGATCAACCCTGATAGTGCCTATATTCTGAAATCAGCCGACTTTAAGTCCCAGTCTCGCATCACGCCATTTGAGGGCACACCATGCGAAGGCAAGGTTACAGGATGCTGGGTCGGCGGCAAAAACCAGTTTCAGCAATGACTCTGTGCCAGTTATCACCATATACAGGTACTGATGTTTGATGGTCTTTGATTTTATAACAATCTTGTATCTTATTCTCAGCTTTCTGATTGGTTCTGTGCCCTTCGGACTGGTGCTTACCCACCTGTTTTCAGATATTAATCTGCGCCAGATAGGCTCTGGGAATATTGGTGCAACAAATGTGCTGAGGACAGGCCGAAAGGGGCTGGCAGTGGCAACCTTGCTGGCAGATGCGCTGAAAGGCGGGCTGGCTGTGCTTATCATAGGTGTGTTTGCAAATGCTGATCTGGCCGCAATCTGCGGGCTGGCGGCTGTTCTAGGACATTGCTTTCCACCATGGCTGAAATTCAGAGGTGGCAAGGGCGTTGCCACTGGCATCGCAACATTGCTGGCGATAGACTGGATGGTAGGGCTGATATGCATCTTTACATGGCTGGTAATGGCCTTTTTATTCAGATATTCGTCACTTGCCGCTCTGACAGGCTTTGCTGTATCTGCAGTGCTGGTATGGACGAATAGCATGACCGGCTTTGCCGCGATGATACAGCTATCTGGTATCCAGCTATGGGTGATAACTGCACTATCTGCCCTTATCATTTTACGCCATCACCAGAATATAGCCAGATTGCGCTCTGGCACCGAAAGCAGAATAACATTCTGGAAATAATCTGTACCCCGCCACCATAGCAAATTGAAAAAACAGAAAAAAAATTTCACTTTTTTCAAAAAATTTACATTTTTTTAAGGTATTTTTGCTGTTATGGGCGCATGGACACTCATGAACGCATCAACAGAATCAGGTTAAGTCGCACGCCACAGATTGGGCCGGTAACCTGCCAGCTTCTTATAGCCAGATATAAGACAGCCTCAAAGGCAATTGATGCTGTTGCAGAATTATCGGCAAAGGGCGGCAGACGCATAACCCCTGTATCCAGACAGATAGTCGAACAGGAAATAGAGGCAAACGAAAAGCTGGGTGCCAGCTTTCTGATCTGGGGTGATCCTGACTATCCATCGCATCTTGCCAGATTTTCAGACGCGCCTTTTGTGCTCAGCGCAATTGGTCATAAACATCTGGTAAACAAGCCCGGACTTGGCATTGTAGGTGCCCGAAATGCTTCAATGAATGCCTGTAAGCTGGCACATAGCTATGCCAGACAAATAGGCAATGGCGGCTATACTATCATTTCTGGCCTTGCCAGAGGGATTGACAAGGCAAGTCATGAGGGCAGTCTGGCTACTGGCACCATTGCGGTACTGGCAAACGGGCTTGATCATATTTATCCGGCAGATCACGAAGAATTGTTCAATCAGATAGCACAGCAGGGGCTCATCCTGTCAGAGCGGGCTCTGGGCACAAAGCCAAATGCCAGATTATTCCCGGCAAGAAACAGGCTGATTGCCTCTTTGTCGCGGGCAGTTCTGATTGTTGAAGCGGCGCGTAATTCAGGCTCGATGATCACGGCACGCGAAGCCGCAGACAGAGGTGTAGATGTGCTAGCCATTCCGGGCTCGCCGCTTGACCCGCGCTCTGCCGGCTGTAACCAGCTAATCAAGGATGGAGCCTATCTGGTGCAGTCTGTTGATGATATATTTGCCCATATCGAAAATCAGGGAACCCTTGGCACAACAGAGACTGGCGACTATACACCATACCTAGAAATGGACACGGAAATTTCATCACAGCAAATTGACGAATTAAAAGATAAATTGCTTGAATGCCTGTCTCATGACCCAATATCTGTTGACGAACTGGCACGGTTTTGTCATGTCTCTGCAGGAATGATTAACGCAGTTATATTGGAATTGGAATTATCAGGCGGTATTCAACGCCATTACGGAAACAAGGTTTCACGGGCAATTGATATGCCGCAATCGATTGATTAAACGCAATAATTTCCATATAACGCAGACTTGTTTGTTGATTAAAGGTACGTAAATTCATGAAAGTGGTAGTTGTCGAATCACCTGCAAAGGCCAAGACCATAAACCGTTACCTTGGTGATGATTATCATGTATTGGCCTCTTATGGGCATGTTCGGGATCTGCCGTCAAAAGACGGTTCGGTAAATACAGAAGCTGATTTTGACATGGTATGGCAAAGCTCTGACTCTGGTGCCAAGCGCATGAAAGAGATCAATAGTGCCATGCGAAATGCCGACAAGCTGATACTTGCCACCGACCCTGACAGAGAGGGCGAGGCGATTAGCTGGCATGTGATTGAAATGCTCAAAGACAAGCCTGCCATGAAGGAAAAGCCCTATGAGCGGGTGGTGTTTAATGAAATCACAAAATCTGCCATTTTGCAGGCAATTGATAATCCGCGCCAGCTTGATACTGATCTGGTTGATGCCTATCTGGCACGCCGGGCGCTTGACCATCTGATAGGCTTTAGCCTGTCACCTGTATTGTGGCGTAAATTGCCGGGGTCACGCTCTGCGGGGCGGGTTCAGTCTGTGGCCTTAAAGCTGATTTGCCAGAGAGAGGCCGAGATTGAAGCCTTTATTTCAGACGAGTTCTGGACTGTAGATACTGATTTCAATACACCAGATGGCCGCCAGCTTACCGCACGACTTACCCATCTTGACGACACAAAGCTGGATAAGCTTTCCCTGTCCAGCCAGTCACTTGCGATGCAGGCAGAACAGCGTATCAAACAGGCCAGCTTTACGATTTCCGATATTGAAACCAAGCGGGTGAAACGCCGGCCGGCACCGCCTTTCACTACCTCAACCCTGCAACAGGAAGCCTCTCGCAAGCTGGGATTTTCCGCCAGCAAAACAATGCAGATAGCCCAGAAGCTATATGAAGGTATCAATATTGGTAGTGAGACAACAGGTCTAATTACCTATATGCGGACAGATGGCGTGCAGATGAGCAAAGAAGCCATTTTCAGCATCAGAGATGAAATTGCGACCAGCTATGGCGCTTCCTTCGTGCCTGACAGCCCCCGCATGTATAAAAGCAAGGCAGCAAATGCGCAGGAAGCGCATGAAGCTATCCGTCCGACCTCTATTACCAGACGACCAGAGGAAATCAGAAACTTTCTGGATTATGACCAGCAACGCCTTTATGAGCTGATTTATAAACGCACCCTTGCCAGCCAGATGGCAGACGCTGCGCTTGACCAGACAGCGATAGATATTAGCGCATCAGATGACCAGATTATCATGCGTGCGACAGGCAGCGTTGTGGTGTTTGACGGCTTTATGAAAGCCTATAAAGAAGATTTTGATGATCAGCCCTCAAAGGCAGATGAATCAGCTGAGCAAAGCGGCAGGATATTGCCTGCGATGGTGGTATCAGAGGCTGTGCAGGTTGGCGGGGTTCTGCCAGAACAGCATTTCACACAGCCCCCTGCCCGCTTTACCGATGCATCTCTGGTAAAAAAGCTGGAAGAGTTGGGGATAGGACGGCCATCTACCTATGCCTCAATCATGCAGGTGATCGAAAAGCGCGGCTATGTAATCAAAGACCGTAAACGCTTTATCCCTGAACATAGGGGCAGGATCGTCTCTACCTTTCTTGAAAATTTCTTCGCAAGATATGTCGAAAATGACTTTACCGCCCGTCTGGAAGATCAGCTTGATGATGTGTCTGCCGGCCAGATGGCGTGGCGGGATTTGTTACGTGAATTCTGGCACCCATTTTCAAAATCTGTTGCAGATGCGATGGATTTATCTGTGCCAGAGGTAATGAATACGCTGGATAATGAGCTGGAACAGCTATTTTTCAAACCTGATGAAGATGGTCAGATTAACAGAACTTGCACAAAATGCGAGGCTGGAAGGCTTGAATTCAAACTTGGCAAATTTGGCCCGTTTCTGGGATGCTCTAACTATCCTGAATGTAAATTCACCCGCCAGATTGCCTCGGCAGGTGAAGAAGAAGGCGATGATCAGCTTGATGAAAACAAACTGCTTGGTCAGGACCCGCAGACAGAATTTGAAATCTGGCTGAAACGCGGCCCCTATGGCCATTATGTGCAACAGGGCGGCGAAGATATCAAACGCCCGAAACGAAGCTCCATCCCCAAAGGTGTGATAATCGCCGATGTTGATCTGGAATATGCGCTTGGGCTGTTATCTCTGCCGCGTGATATCGGGCTACACCCTGAAACGCAGGAGATGATCCAGTCAGGGCTTGGGCGCTATGGCCCCTATCTGAAATATCAGGGTAAATTTGTCAGCCTGAAAGAAGGTGATGATGTACTAAGCGTGGGCATTAACCGCGCGGTTGATATTCTGGCAGAAGCCGCAAAAACCGCAGGCCGCGTGCTTGGCGCGCATCCTGATGGCGGCGATGTTGAACTGAAAAAGGGCAGATTTGGCCCCTATGTCGAACATAATAAATTGCGTGCACCTGTGCCTCGCGGCACAGATATGGCCGAGATAACCCTTGAACAGTCACTTGCATGGCTTGCCGAAAAAGCCGCCAGACCTGCCAAGAAAAAATCAGCCAAAAGGTCCGCTACAAAGAAAAAAGCGGCACCAAAATCAGCGGCAAAGAAGAAAGCTGCCAAGAAAAGCACTTCAGCGTGACACAACGGCGACAGCACAGGCGCTCATCCCCGCAGCGATTTAGCCTGCCCGGGAAAGATGAACTGACTGCCTATCTTGCCTCGGCACCGGCTGGCACCAGATTACGTGAAATTGCCCGCGCCTTTGATATTCCGCCGCAAGGGCGTGCTGCCCTACGGAAACATCTTGCTGAATTGAGCATTGATACCGAACAGGTGGATAATCCTGCAACGCTTCTGTGCGAGGTTAGCGCGATTGATGATGAAGGGATAGCGTGGGCATTGCCTGTGCCTTCGAGCGATGCCGAGCCTCTGCCTATTGCGCGCTCATCTGCACAGCGCACCCCTGCTTTCGGGCAGCGCTTTATTGGCCGGATTATTACCGAGCAGAACCAAACCTACATAGATGTAATGCGGATACTGGGCGCACACAGCCAGCCGCTTTTTGGCCGGCTTATATCTGGCAAATCAGGCTGGCTGTTTGAATCTGCCAGCAAAGGTGCCACCCAGATTATCGAAGCCATAGACGTACCCGAATTATCGTTACAGGAAAATTGTCTGGTTGAAGTTGTAAGCATGAGCGGGCATGGGCGCGCGCGCCGTGTAAAGCCAGTACGCAATCTGGGCTCAATTTTTCATCCTGATGCCTTTGCCAGTCTGGCGATAGCCGAATTTGAACTGCCGCACAGATTCAATGACGAGGCCATCAGACAGGCAGAAACAGCCACATTATCAACCAGCAAATCTGCAGAGGATATTACCCATATCCCGATTGTAACGATTGATGGTGAAGATGCGAAAGATTTTGATGATGGCGTCTATGCCGAACCGCTTGATGATGGCAACTGGCGGCTAATTGTTGCTATCGCAGATGTAAGTGCCTATGTGTCTTCAGATAGCGCGCTTGATATTGAAGCACGGATGCGTGGCAATTCGGTCTATCTGCCAGGCACAGTGATTCCCATGTTGCCAGAAGCCCTGTCTAACGGGCTATGTTCTTTATTACCACGTCAGAATAGAGCCTGTCTGTGTGTCGAGATGGTGATCACGCCAGAGGGCAAAAAACAGTCACACCGCTTTTTCCGCGCCATTATCCATTCTCATGCCCGCCTGACCTATCAGCAGGTGCAGAATGTGATTGACGGGGTACATGATGAGGCTGATCTGGATGTTCCTGCGGGGACAGTCTATAATTTGACCGGTGCCTATCACTGCCTTAGGGCGGCACGCGATGCAAGAGGGGCGCTTGAGCTGAATATCGCCGAAGCAAAAATCCTGTTTGATGAAAAAGACAAGCCGGTCGCAGTAGAAACCAGACATCAAAGAGAAGCAAACCAGCTTATTGAAGAATTTATGATCCTTGCCAATATCAGCGCGGCAGAAACGCTGGAACAGGCACGCAAAATCTGTGTCTATCGGGTGCATGACCGGCCTGACCCGCAAAAGCTGGATACATTATTTGAGCTAACAGAATCAATGGGCGTGGCCTTTGCCAAAGGACAGGTAATCAGCCCTGCTGTGCTGAACCAGCTGCTAGCACGTGTAAAAGACAGTCAGGCAGAAATGGCCATAAATGAAGCTGTGCTGAGATGTCAGGCACGGGCAGTTTATGACATCTCGAATATCGGGCATTACGGGCTTGGCTTAAGCCGCTATGCGCATTTCACCTCGCCGATAAGACGCTATGCAGATTTGCTGGTGCATCGTGCGCTTATCAGCCATATTGAAGGCACGGAACAGGCACTCGCCTCAGAACAGGCAAAAGAGATCGCCGTGCATATCTCACAGACAGAACAGCGTGCCGCCAAGGCCGAGCGCCGCACCGTAGCACGCTTTGCCGCCCTGCTTAGCCATAACCTTGAAGGCAGTCAGGCAGAGGTAGTCATTACAGGCATTGTTGCGGCAGGTCTGTTTGTCAGGCTGGAAGATGGCATCACCGAAGGGTTCATCCACCGCAAGACGTTGCCAGAAGATTATTATGATATTGCAGATGCAGGGATGAGCCTTGTCGGCAAGCATCTTGGCTGGCATTTCACAGTGGGGATGACCATCGAAGCTAGTATTCTGAAAGTTGATATCGCGTCTGGCGGAGTAAGTTTGCGCTGGTTTGCGGGCGGCAACCAGATATTACCAGACCATTCAGGCGGACGCAGGCGCACAGGCAGACGGCCAAAACCTATCCGTAACCGTCCGAAACGGCGACATAGCTAATATTCTGCCACGTCTTGCTCAGAACAATGCTTGACATTACAGGCAAGATGGCGCATAAAGTGCGCCTGATAAATCAAGATGACAGGTAGGGCGTTATGGCTAAACCAGCAACTTTGCAAATCAAACTGGTCAGCACTGCAGATACAGGCTATTACTATGTGACGAAAAAGAACCCGCGCACAAAGCCTGAAAAGCTGGAATTGATGAAATATGACCCAAAGGCACGCAAACATGTGCTGTTCAAGGAAGCCAAGATTAAATAACTTTGCTTTCGGGAATGTTACGCAGTGAAATGCGGCATTATACTAGAGTCTGAAACTATCGCCCTCGCCATTGTCGATGATAATGGCGAGTTTGTTTTTTCTGAAACCAGCGCGCTAGGCGACAGCTATAACGGCCTGTTATCGCAAATCGCCGCAACAGGGCGAACGGCATCTCCCCTGCCCCTTGTTTCAGCAGGCATATCTATTGGCGTTCTATATCTGCATAATGAGAAACTTATCTATGCACCGCATATGCCGCTCATTGACAGCAAACCCCTCAAACATGATT
>WTJO01000181.1 GCA_011524805.1 Alphaproteobacteria bacterium | reverse complement strand
TCGATTCTGGGTACATATAATATCCAGTATAGCGTTACTGACTCATCTGGCAATACTACTATTGTGCAGCGTGTTGTAAATGTTGTAGATACCACATTACCAATAATTAATTTAATTGGTGGTACAATTGAAAATATAGAGGTTGGGTCAGTATACAACGACCCAGGAGCAACTGCAACTGATAATTATGACGGAGATATTACAAACCTTATTGTTTATACAGGATCTGTTGACCCAAATACTACAGGCACATATTACTTACAGTACAATGTAAGTGATAGTGAAGGAAATGATGCTATTACTGTCACTCGCACAGTTAATGTTGGTGATCAGATTCCTCCCACAATCAGTCTTTTTGGATTACAATCAATTACTATGGAAGTTGGAAGCTCTTACTCTGAAAGTGGAGCTAGCGCAATAGATAATTATGATGGAAATATTAGCTCACTTATTCAAGTTTCGGGATCTGTTAATCCATCAGTAGTAGCAACATATACAATTGATTACAACATATCTGATTCCAGTGGCAATGCTGCTACTACTGTTACAAGAATTGTAAATGTAGTTGATACTACTAAACCTGTAATAACCTTAAATGGATCTGCGACAGTTACAATTGAAGTTGGAACAGCTTATACAGATGCTGGTGCTACTGTTACAGATAATTATGATAGTGGACTTACTGCCTCCGTTGACCCAAATACTTTAGATACCTCTACGTCAGGGGAGTATACACTGACTTACACAGCGATTGACAGTTCATCTAATGAAGCAATTCCAGTAACAAGAACAGTTGAAGTTGTAGATTCTCAAAGTCCTGTTATTACACTTTCTGGAAGCACAACTATAACTATTGAGGCAGGCACCAATTATGTAGAACCTGGATTTTCAGCTACCGATTCAAATGAAGGTGATTTGTCCTCAAGCGTTATCATTACAGGCTCAGTAGATTCATCAAATCTTGGAACATATACCCTTACATATAATGTTACAGATTCATCAGGAAATTCTGCAAATACTGCTACAAGGGTAGTAAATGTAGTTGATACAACTGCACCAGTAATTTCTCTACTTGGAGATAATCCACTGAACATTGATTTAGGTAGCTCATTTACTGATCCGGGAGCATTTGCAAATGATAATTATGACGGAATAATTAATTCTGTTGTTGCGACAGGATCCCCTGATACCTCTGTTGTGGGTACTTATTTTATATTTTATAATGTTTCAGATTCAGAGGGAAATGCTGCAGCTCAAGTTACAAGAACTGTAGTTGTTGGATCACCGCCTAGTATTACTTTAGAGGGATCGAATCCTATGACAATTGAAGTAGGGGATACGTATTCAGAGCCAGGTGCTTTTGCGTTTGATCCTGATGATGGTAGTTTAGGGGACACATCAGATACGCCGTCTCAAATTTCGATTGATGGAAGTGTTGATACCAGTATAGTCGCTACATATTTTATTCAATATTCTGTTTCTGATTCTGATGGAAATATCACTCAGGTTCAAAGAACAGTTAATGTAGTTGACACAACAAAACCCATACTTACAATAACAAATACATCAACTACAGTTGAAGTTTTTGAAAGTTACAATGATGAAGGTGGAGTAACGGCCGCAGATAATTATGACGGTGATATAACCCAAGATATAACAACAAATAGTAATGTAAATACATCAATTGTAGGAACATATACTGTAGAATTTAATGTAACTGATTCTAGCGGTAATGCTGCAATTCCAGTAACAAGAACTGTTAATGTTATTGATACTCAAGTTCCTGCTATTTCATTGCTTGGAAATTCTAGTTTATATATTGAACAAGGATCAACATATAATGATGATGGAGCTACAGCAACTGATAATTACGATGGTGATATTTCTTCATCAATAGTTACCACAAACTCAGTCAATACTTCAACAATTGGTTCTTACAGTGTAACATATAATGTTTCTGATTCATCTGGAAATGCTGCCGCTGAGGTATCAAGAGCTGTTAATGTTGGTCCTGATGTTAATGCAGGTTCTGATATAACTGTATGTGAGGAGGCAACAATTAATATTGGCTCTAATTCCAATAATTTGTCTTATGACTATCAATGGACGGCTTCACCAGACCCGACCGCTGCGAATGGACCAACTCTCAACAGTCCGACTACACCAGTTACTGAAGTAACAGTATTTACAACTACTCAATTTACTCTCAGTGCCTATGACTCTGGGGTTTTAGTTGGTTCAGATGTAATCGTTGTCACCGTTATTGACAAGCCTCTGGCTACTGTTACTGCTGATGTTACAATTTGCGAGGGTGATAGTGTTCAAATTGGTTCAGCTTCAGTTGCTGGTCATACCTATCAGTGGACTTCAAATCCTGCTGGATTTTCATCTTCGATTGCTAATCCAACGGTATCACCAAGTGTAACTACAACCTACACGCTAGTAGAAACGATAAATGCTACACCTGGATGTACGGCTACTAACTCTGTTACTATTACAGTTGAAGAGCCAATTAGCTTAAATGTTGGGACTGATACAACTATTTGTGAAAGTGAAGTTGCTGCTGGATATCGATTGGATGATGCCACATCATCTTCTACAAATGCAAGTTACGCATGGCAAGCTTTGGGTGGAGATGGATCTTTCGACGATGATTCTGATCTAAATGCTACCTATTTCCCTGGCACAACGGATATTTCAAATGGAAGTGTGGTCCTTCAACTGACAGCTACTTCTAATACAGGTATCTGTACATCTCCTGTCACAGATGAACTTACACTTAATATAACCCCCTCTGCAACTGTAGATGCAGGTCTAAGCGCAATTACGCTCTGTGAAAATGAGTCGATTCAGATTTCAGGTGCCACGGCGCAGTATTATGATCCGAACTCCATTTCATGGACCAGTTCAGGTACAATAGGTACCATGACTGGTAATAACACGCTTACCCCTATATATACACCATCAGCAAGTGATGTTTCCGCTGGATCCGTAACCTTGACATTATCAATACTTCCACTTTCTCCATGTGACAATAGCGGTCCGATTACTGATTCCGTAACAATTAATCTAGTTACGACACCTGAAGTTAGTGTCCCTACAGGAGTATCAATTTGTGAAGGAGATAATGTACCACTAACCGGTGCAACGGTTAGTGATGCCGCAAGTTTTACATGGACTGATAGTAGCGGAGGAAATTTCAGCGTGACAGGACCAAATCCAGCAGATTGGGTGTATGAGCCCAATCAAACCGCTATTGATAATGGGGGAACAGTATTGACTTTAACAGCAACACCAACGTCACCTTGTGCAGTTGATCCAAGTTATTCTGTTACACTGCCTATTGTAATCAATAAAATTCCTGTGATAGATGCAGGTCCTAGTAATCAAGTTTTATGCGAAGGATTAAACCCAATTTCTGGTGCGACAGCTGATTTTGTCGATTCGATTTCGTGGTCAACATCTGGAGATGGGTTCTTTACAACTGCAAATTCAATATCTCCCTTTTACACGCCAGGAACAAACGATTTAACTGTTGGTGCAGTCACACTTACCATGACAGCAACTCCTCAAGGCGCATGTACAGATACAGTTACTGATACTGTTATTTTTTCTGTTTCCAAGCAAGCTATTGTCAGTGCTGGTGGTGATGCAGAGGTTTGTGAGGGAGACTCCTACACATTTGGAAG
>WTJO01000017.1 GCA_011524805.1 Alphaproteobacteria bacterium | reverse complement strand
ATTTGACTGGGAAGCAGGAGATATTGACGGGGCGCAGGCAAAAATTGACGAGGCGGTAGCACAGGGCGCGCAACTGGTAGAAATTGATGTTGTAAACAGCCGTATATTGCCTAATTCCATGGAAACACGGCCCATGATAGCAATGCCGTCCGAAGCAGGGGGCTTGCGTATCTGGTGTGGCAGTCAGGGGCCTGTCGGGCTGGCAGAACAAATTGCAACCGCGCTGTCGATGGAACAGCAAGATGTTCATGTCCTGACAGGTGATGTCGGGGGCGGCTTCGGTTTCAAGATTTTCCTGCATCCTGAACAGCTATGTATTGCGTGGGCGGCAAAGAAATCTGGCCAGATTGTTCGCTGGCAACAGGAACGTTCAGATGCCTTTCTGTCTGATTTGCATGGACGGGACAATCGCACAAAGGCTGTTGCGGCTGTTACAGCATCAGGCAAAATCGAAGCCATAAATGTATCTGTGCATGCCAATATGGGAAGCTGGCTTTCCAACTATTCAATTTATATCCCGACCCTGTCTGCCTGCCGGACACTGACAGGGCCATATGATATCCAGCATGCCGGTATGCGTGTCAGGGGCATTGTTACAAACACTCCTGCGATAGATGCATTTCGCGGTGCAGGGCGGCCCGAAGCAAATTATCTGATGGAACGTCTGATGGATCATATTGCAGACCAGCTTGGCATAAGCCGGATTGAGGTACGTAGGCAGAATCTGATCCCTGCCGATGCTATCCCCTATAAAATGGTTGAGGGCGGCACGGTAGATTCAGGTGATATGCCAGGTCTGCTGGATGAGGCATTGGAAAAATCGGACTGGAACGGGTTTGATGCACGCCGTACCGAAAGCGAGGCAAATGGCAAATATCGCGGTATTGGCGTGGCCATGTATCTTGAACAGTGCGGCGGCGGCGGTGATGCAGGCATTGAGCTGGAATTTCTGGCAAACGGGCATGTAAATATCTATGCCTCGCAACAGGATAATGGTCAGGCACATAGAACAACTCTTACCCAGATTTTCTCGTCACGCCTAGGATATGATGCAGAAAATATCACTGTCATTCAGGGAGATAGTAACCGAACCCCGTCAGGCACAACGGGCGGCGCCAGAATGACGGCCGTGATGGGTTCAACCCTGTTTGAAGCGGCTGGCATGGTAGCTGAAAAAGCAGCCCTGTTTGCAGCAGAAAAACTGGAAGTTTTGCCAGATGCTATAGAATTTGACGATGGCGTGTTTACTGCCTCAGGCACCAATACATCTCTTAGCATTGAAGAGGTGGTCAGCCTGATGGCAATGGATGGTGAGGATCATCCGCTAAATATGACCCATAGCTATACCACAAAAGGCGCAAGTTACCCTTATGGCTGTCATATTGTTGAGATTGAAATCGACAAGGCAAGCTGTGTGCCGCAAATTGTAGCCTATACTGTGGTAGATGATTTTGGCAATGTGCTTAATCCGCTCACGCTGGAGGGGCAGATTCATGGCGGTATTGCGCAAGGGGTTGGTCAGGCACTTTATGAACATGTTGCCTATGATGAAGATGGGCAGATGCTGTCTGGCTCGCTTATGGATTACACCTTGCCACGGGCTGACCATCTGCCCTTTATTGCCTGTCATATGCGCAATACGCCATGCAAGAATAATTTGCTAGGGGTGAAGGGCGCCGGTGAGGCAGGGGCAATTGGTGCGCCGCCAGCCGTTATTTCGGCAGTATGTGATGCGCTTGAGGTGGTGCATGTAGATATGCCAGCCACCTTGCAGGCAATTTTTGAAACCATTTCGCAGAAGCAGTCAGCAGCATGAATAAAAAACTGTCAAAAACAAAGGCCGAATGGCAGGCTGAACTGACCGAAATGCAATATTATGTGACCAGAGAACATGGCACAGAACGCGCATTTTCAGGTATCTATCATGATCATAAAGCAGACGGCACATATAGCTGTATCTGCTGTGGCACAGCATTATTCAGCAGTGATACGAAATATGATTCAGGGTCTGGCTGGCCATCCTTCACGGCGCCTATAGCAGATGAGCATGTTGGCGAGACAGAAGATAACTCTCTTTTTATGCGCAGAACCGAAGTGCATTGTGCGAATTGCGAGGCGCATCTAGGGCATGTATTCCCAGATGGCCCTGTGGACAGGGGCGGGTTGCGCTATTGCATCAATTCGGCATCGCTTGATTTTGACGATGAATAGGGCTTGTTAGACCAGCTATATACAGGCCGGCGCATCTTTATCAGAACTTATTAAAAAAATGGGCAACGCATATACGCTCTCAGGGTAGGAGAAACCCCCTGATGATATGCGTTGCCGTGGCCAGTGTTAGCTCAATCTGCATTGAGTGCCCGGTACTGGCACAATGACGGCGGAACGAGGAGTTTACGGGGAGAAAACGCCGTCATTGCAGGCAAAACTAGCCTTGGTGAGATGAGTCATCGTCATTTTCATGATGGCGCTTATGACGCATCTCGCGCAGTTCCTGCTTTGTGATAAATGAAACGCCATCACCGTCAATCATCACAAAACGATCTAGCTGTCTTGCGCTAAATTCTTCCAGCCCTATCTGGCCATCTCCATCTGCATCCAGCGCATCAAACCTCAGTTTCAGATGGGACTGAACCTCATCTTTTGACACCATGCCATCACCATCAACATCAAGCATTTTCAGGAAATATTTTCCCTTTTTGCCATGTGACATGAAATCACCACGCTCATGGCCATCACGGTGATTGTGGTCATCATCAAGGGCGGCATGAGAGATAGCCCCCGCTGATGCCACGCCCAAAATCAGGCCGCCTGCGATCAGTATTTTGTGAGAAGTTTTCATCTGTTTGGTCTTCCTAGTCAGTTTGTTTATGCGCTTACCCTAGAAATCAAATGCGTCAAGAATGGGGCTGCAAAATGACCTCTTTTTGGTAGACGGTAAAAAAATGCAAATTAGCTGTGGTAATCTGTTACTCTATGGCCGATAACGCTGCTTGTGCGAGCGCTGTCATTTGCAAAACAGAGGATGATTTATGAGCAACAATCTTTCCATCACAGGCACAACCCGCCTATGGGGGTGTATTGCCCATCCGGCTGACCATGTTAGGGCGCCGATGCTGTTTAACGCCCTGTTTGCAGAGACAGGTGCTGACAAGGTTATGGTGCCAATTGATATTCCGCCGCAGCATCTGGCCGAAACAATTGAAGGGTTGCGCGGGATGCACAATTTTGTGGGGGCGGCTGTGACTATCCCGCATAAAATGCCGCTAGCCGCCTTATGTGACAGGCTGGGGGCTGGCGCGCAGGCAACAGGTGCTGTCAATGCGGTATATTTTAACGAGGCACGAGAGCTTATAGGCGATAATTTTGATGGCGAGGGCTTTGTTGCCGGTCTGGTTGGCGAAAACCCCTGCGGTTATGAACATCCGGAGGCTTATTTTACTGATAAACAGATATTGATAGTCGGGGCAGGCGGTGCGGCGCGGGCAATCGCTGTGTCTGTTGCCAGACAGAATCCGGCTACAATTGATATTGCCAACAGAACCCTGTCCCGTGCAGAAGATGCCGCACAAATGGTAGCTTCACTGGTGCCGGGTGCCAGCTCTCATGGCTCTGATACTGCCTCTGTAGACTGGTCACGATATGATATGGTGATTAATGCCACTTCGCTTGGCCTGCATCCTGATGACAGTTTGCCAGTGGCGCTGGACAGCCTGTCTGCCACTTGTCTTGTATGTGATATAATCATGCGCCCAAAACACACAAAGTTGCTTCAAAAAGCAGAACAGGCCGGTTTTACCGTGCATTATGGCCAGCATATGCTTGACTATCAGATGACACTGATTGGCAAATTTATCAAAGCCCATAAATAATATCTGAATAACGCCAGAATAGAGCCAGAAACCTATCTGAAAAGCTATCTGTCTAAAACATCAGGGCAATGATAGAAGATATGTTGAATAGTAGTGTGCATCATTGTATTATGCGCTATTTTAGGTAGGGTGGTCATCCACGTTATTACTTAGGGGATTTTATGTCTGAAACATTGAAATGGACAGATGAGCGGCTCTCACAACTGAGAACATTGTGGGATGAGGGGCTTTCTATATCGCAAATTGGCGAGAAGATGGGCGTTAGCCGCAATGCAATTGCCGGCAAAGTACACCGGATGAAGCTGCCAAAACGTTCTTCGCCTATTTCAAAATCAGCCAAGTCGGCAGGACCTGTTGCAGAACCCGAAGAATTGCCACTTCGCAGGTCGTTGCGCAAAATTAAATGGTCGCGCTCAAAATGTGCATGGCCATCAGGTGATCCGAAAACAACTGAGTTTTCATTCTGTGGTGAGCCGATTCTGGCAGGCAAGCCCTATTGTGCAGAACATTGCGAAATGGCCTATACAACCTCTCGCGATGGAAGCTAGTGCCCCCAAATATATTCAGCGGCAGGATTATGCATCTCCTGACTGGCTGATACCGAAAACACATCTGGATGTGCAGATTTTTGATGAATATGCCTGTTCAATTATCACCCTTACGCTAGAAAGCGCAGGCCAGACAGTCAGGCCGCTTAGCTTGCAGGGTGAGCATCTGGAATTTATATCGGCGGTATGTGATGGTGTTGCCGTAGACAGCCAGCATATCACGCTTAACGATGACGGGCTGGTAATAACAGGCTTGCCGCCACGTTGCACGCTGGCCATCACCTCCAGATTGAATCCCTATACCAATACTGCGCTTGAAGGGTTATATGCCTCTGGCGATATGCTATGCACCCAATGCGAGCCTGAGGGCTTTCGCAGAATAGCCTATTTTGCCGACAGACCAGATGTGATGAGCATTTTTACCACCCGTATTGAAGCTGATCTGAAATATCCTAATTTGCTAAGCAATGGCAATCTTGAGACAACAGAAACACTTGATAATGGCCGGCATGTTGCCATCTGGCATGATCCACACCCAAAGCCAAGCTATTTATTTGCGCTTGTCGCAGGTGATCTGGCCTGTGTGAAAGACCGGTTTATCCGTGCCTCTGGCCAGCCGGTCGAGCTGCATATCTATGTTGAACATGGTAATGAGCATCTGACAGACCATGCGATGGATAGCCTGAAAGCCTCAATGAAATGGGATGAAGATGTTTATGGGCTGGAATATGACCTTGACCTGTTCCAGATTGTTGCTGTCAGCCATTTCAATATGGGTGCGATGGAAAATAAGGGACTGAATATCTTCAATTCCAAATTTGTGCTAGCAGATGAGCAAACAGCTACAGACGATGATCTGGCGCGTGTTGAATCAATTGTCGCCCATGAATATTTCCATAACTGGACAGGCAATAGAGTGACCTGTCGTGACTGGTTTCAACTGACCTTGAAAGAAGGGCTGACAGTCTTTCGTGACCAGTGTTTCAGCGCAGATATGCATGATGAAGGCGTGAAGCGCGCAGAAGATATAAATATTCTCAGGAATGTGCAGTTTTCAGAAGATGCCAGCCCGACTGCCCATCCAATCCGGCCTGAACAATATGCCGAGATTAATAATTTCTACACCCCCACCGTCTATGAAAAGGGCGCAGAGATTATCAGGATGATGCATCAAGTGCTTGGGCCTCAGGCCTATCGCAAGGGCATTGATATCTATTTTGAGCGCCATGACGGGCAGGCGGTGACCTGTGATGATTTTATCTCTGCTCTGGATGATGCGTCAGATGCGGATATCAGGCAATTTGAGATTTGGTATCGGCAGGCAGGTACGCCTGAACTGGCCGCAAGGCGTGAGGGCAAAGACAGACTCTCATTCAGCCAGTCACTTGCACCCACAGCCGCCAACACTTCAACTGATCCTATGCCAATTCCTGTAAAGCTAGGGCTGGTTGGCAAACAGGGCGAGGCAATTGCCTTTTCAGTTGATGGCGGTACCTCAGATACCGAACATCTGGTAATGGTAGATAGCGCACATAAGACAGTATCATTATCCTCTGATAATGCAGATATAGCAGATGCGGTGCCGTCAATTCTGCGCGGGTTTTCGGCACCTGTGCGTCTTGTCCATGATCTTGAACGTGACGAGATTGCCCATCTTGCCAGTTTTGATTCCGATAAGGTAAACCGCTATGAAGCCTTTCAGACTCTGTATCAGCAGGCAATTTCAGCCCGTCTGGCTGTGGCATGTGATGAACAGCTAGAAGATATTCTGGGACAGGCAATAGCCCGTCTGCTGGATGACAGCCAGCTTGATGATGATTTTAAGGCATTGTCGCTTTCACTGCCCTCACAGGCAGAAACAGAACAGGCAGCATCTATGCACGGATATGCTGATCCCGTGGCGATTTACTGGGCAAGAATGGCGCTTGGGGCTGCCTTGGGCAGACAGGCGGCAGACTGGATTACAGACTTTATTTCAGATGATACACATCAGGACGCCTCAGGCTCGCGTCATTTGCTTGGCAGGGCGCTCTCGCTTGGCGTGCTTGCCGGTGATGAGGGCTGTATTCACCGCGCCGAGATGCTGGCTGTGCATGATAATATGACTGTTTCAATGGCGGCGTTACGGGCGCTGAATAATAGCGATAACCATGCCGGTGAGCGGGCACTGTCAAAATTTCATGATAGATGGCAGGATCAGCCTCTGGTGATGGAAAAATGGCTTTCGCTAAAGGCATCTTCTGCCCATAGCTCGGACATTGATGCTGTGCGCAGGCTGATGGCACATCCTGCTTTTGATATTGGCAATCCAAATAAGGTACGCGCTGTGCTGGGCAGTTTCTGTTCTGCCAACCCTGTTCATTTTCATCATGCTTCAGGTAGCGGCTACAGATTTATTGCCGAACAGATGCTGGTGCTTGATGCACGCAATCCGCAAATAGCCGCGCGTCTGGGTATCAGCCTGACACGATATGCCCATTACCAGCCAGAACGTCAAAAATTGATGTGTGATATGTTGCAGATGCTAAGCAGGGCAGACTTGTCACGTGATTTGCGTGAGATGGTCTCAAAGGGTCTAACAGCGCTCTAAAGATACTGGCTAGACAGAGCGCCGCAAAAAGGCAGGCACTTCGTCACAATCCTGAAAACTTGTGCCAATCCATGCTGGCGGGCGCTTCTCACCATATTTATTGGTATTCTGATCCTGCGATGATGACCGTGTTTTCCGGCTATTGCTATTTTCTGCTGATTTGGGGCTGCTAGCATCTGCGTTATCGCCCCGTTTCCTGCCGCGTTTTGCCGATTTTTCAGACGGTGCTTCTGTGTTTTGAGCATCTTGCCTGGCAGGTAAGCTGGCTGTATCTTCAGGGATTTTCTGCCCAATCAGGGTTTCAATCGCCGCAAGATATTTTTCATCATCATCAGTTGCGACAAGCGTAATCGCAACCCCTGTGCGTCCGGCACGGCCTGTTCTGCCAATCCGGTGAACATAATCTTCTGCGTTAGACGGAATATCAAAATTGAATACATGGCTTACAAGCGGGATATCCAGCCCTCTGGCGGCCACATCTGACGCAATTAGAATAGGTATCTCGCCAGATTTGAACTGGTCAAGCGCTTCCAGCCGTGCTGACTGGGTCATATCCCCATGCAAGGCCACTGCCGAGAAATCATGGCGTTTAAGTGACGATAACAGGGTTGATATATCACGTTTCCGGTTGCAGAAAATAACCGCATTCTGAAGCTGTTCTGCGCGAAGCAAATCTCTTAACATCTCGCGCTTTTTTCGGCTTTGTGTGCGTACAAGCCGCTGGGTGATGGTATTGGCCGTAGTTGACGGTCTGTCAATTTCCACAATTTTGGGATTCATCACGAATTTTGAGCCGATTTTGTGAATTTCATCTGACAAAGTAGCCGAGAAAAACAGGGTCTGCCGCATTACAGGCAGATAGCTGACTATCCGTTCAATATCAGGAATAAATCCCATATCCAGCATTCTGTCAGCTTCATCAATCACCAGTATTTTCACATCCTGAAGCAGAACTTTGCCACGTTCAAAATGGTCAAGCAAACGCCCCGGTGTGGCGATAAGCACATCCACACCCTTATCCAGCGCTGCTTCCTGATCAGCAAAGCTGGTGCCGCCAATCAAAAGCGCCATAGACAGATTGTGGTTTGTCGAAAATGTCTCAAACGACTCTGATACCTGTGCTGCCAGCTCTCTGGTAGGGGCAAGGATAAGCGAGCGCGGCATGCGTGCCTTTGCCCGTCCTGAATCCAGAATATCAATCAATGGCAGGGTAAAAGAGGCTGTTTTTCCGGTGCCTGTCTGGGCAGAGCCCAAAATATCACGCCCCATCAGCACTATCGGGATAGAGGCTTTTTGAATGGGGGTAGGGGTCTCATACCCAAGGGCTGAAACAGCATCTACCAGACTGTCACTAAGACCGAGTTCTGAAAATAGAGATGAAATGATAATAAATCCTTTTTTTAGCTATCAACCACCGGTGTTTTGTTTGAGATTTGCAGTTCCAGCCAGTGCGTAGCGTGCTTGTCCCGTCCTACATGCGGGAGATAGAAAAAAAATAGGCAAAAGTTCCAATTCTTAAGATGGCATAATCAATACACTAACTAGCGTTTCAGGTCAAATAACGTTATGAGTAATCATCTGTTTAGACAGCGCATATGAAAAAAGGGTGTTTTAGATGGCAAAGCTGGTATTTGTTCCCGGATTATTATGCACAGACGCATTATTTCAGCCTCAGATAGACGCGCTATCAGTATCTCACTCTATTCACATCGCCCAAACAACAGATTGTGAGACGATAGACCAGATGGTTGAATACATGCTGGATAGCGTATCTGGCGAGATCATAGTTATTGGACTGTCTATGGGCGGATATGTAGCACAGGAAGCCGCGCGTATCGCACCAGACCGCATTTCTGCAATCGCGTTGCTGTCAACCTCTGCACAGCCAGATGACGAAGCACGCAAACGCCAGCGTCATGAGCTGATAAAATTATCCGAAATTGGCAGGTTCAAAGGTGTTACACCACGGCTTCTGCCCCGTTTTCTGTCTGCCGAAGCACTAGAAGATGAGGCTATGTGCCAGACGGTCATGGATATGGCGGCCGAAATTGGCCAGAAACATTTTACCAGCCAGCAATATGCCATTATGGCGCGCCGGGATCAGCGCCCCTATCTGCCGTCATTTCATAAACCATCTCTGGTGCTATGCGGCATGGCAGATGAATTAACGCCGCCGCAACTCTCAGAGGAAATGGCAGGGCTTTTGCCACGCGCAGAGTTGGTTCTGCTAGACAAGATCGGCCATCTATCCAGTCTGGAAGCCCCTGAAGAGGTTACGCAGGCCATTATCCGTCTGATAATACGGGCTGAGGCCGGCTAACACCTAGCTAGATATCAAGCTCGGCCAGCACTGTTTCGGCATGGTCTCTGATATAATTGAATCTCAATTCAGGTTTTTTGCCCATCAATGTATTCACCAGCCTGTCCACATCGCGGCGCTGGTCGGCCTCAATCGCATCGCGTGATGGCAGAGAAACCTGAAGAAGCCGCCTGCTAGCTGCATTCATGGTGGTATCTTTAAGCTGGGCAGGGGGCATCTCGCCCAGACCTTTGAAGCGGCTTATCTCTATTTTTGCCTTGCCTGTAAATTGTGTGTCCAGAAGACGGTCTTTATGGTCATCATCAAGCGCATAGGCGGTCTGGCTACCCTGCTGTATCCTGTAGAGGGGTGGCTGTGCCAGAAACAGCCTGCCATGTTCGATAAGCTGTGGCATCTCCCGATAGAAAAAGGTCATCAGCAAGGCGGCAATATGGGCACCATCAACATCAGCATCTGTCATTATGATGATTTTGCCATAGCGCATCTGGTCTATATCAAATTCCTTGCCTGTTTTCACGCCAAGCGCCAGCTTCAGATCAGACAATTCCTGATTTTGCGACAGTTTATCTGCGGTTGCGCTGGCCACATTGAGAATCTTGCCTCGTAGCGGCAATACAGCCTGAGTTTTTCGGTCACGCGCCGATTTTGCAGACCCACCAGCTGAATCGCCCTCAACCAGAAATAATTCTGTTAATTCTGTATCTGTTTCCGTGCAGTCTGCCAGTTTTCCGGGCAGGCGCAATTTACGGGTGGCAGATTTTCGGGCAACTTCTTTCTCGCGCCGTTTGCGTTTGCGTTCTTCTAGCCGTTCTATTGCGCGTTCCAGCAAATCATTGGCGCGTGCAGGGTCTTCTGATAGCCATAATTCAAACCTGTCACGCACAGCAGACTCTGTCTGGCGGGTAGCATCTGCTGTTACCAGCTTATCTTTTGTCTGCCCCTGAAATTGCGGGTCGCGGATAAAGACAGATAACAGCCCTGCCGAAGAGGACAGAATATCATCTGCTGTCAGGTCAGCCGCCTTTTTCTGGCCTGAAAGCTCGCCATAGGCGCGCAAGCCCCGTGTAATCGCAGATTTGAAGCCTGTTTCATGGGTGCCGCCTAGCGGGGTCGGTACAGTATTACAATATGAGTGGAAAAAGCCGTCTTCACCATCCACCAGCCATGTCAGTGCCCATTCAAATTTCTGGCCTTCCAGCTCTATCATGGTGGCAAACGGGGTAGATAATAACAGCCCTTTATCTGAGGTGATTGCATTCAGATAATCTTTTAGCCCGTCCGGATAGCATAGAACCTGCTCTTCAGGGCAGGTCTGGCTGGCAAGGTGAGGCGCACACCGCCATCTAATCTCAACCCCTGCGAACAGATAGGCTTTTGACTGTGCCATCTTGAACAGGGTCGCAGGCTTGAACTGGCAGCCTTCGCCAAAAATTGTCTCATCTGGTGTAAATCGTATCAGGGTGCCACGGCGATTTGGTGCGCTGCCTGCATCCTGTATCGGGCCAAGGGCTGTACCCTTTGAAAATGACTGTGTATAAAGCATCTTGTTGCGCGCTACTTCCACATCAAGACGTGAGGACAGGGCGTTTACCACAGATGCACCCACACCATGCAGACCACCTGAGGTCTGATAGGCCTTGCCCGAAAATTTGCCGCCTGCATGCAGGGTTGTCAAAATGACTTCCAGCGCAGATTTGTCAGGGAATTTCGGATGCGGGTCGGTGGGAATACCTCTGCCATTATCCTTGATTGACAGGCAATTATGATCTTCCAGATATATCTCAATCCAGCTGGCATGACCGGCAACAGCCTCATCCATGGAATTATCCAGAATTTCGGCAGCCAGATGATGCAGGGCACGCTCGTCAGTGCCTCCAATATACATTCCCGGACGGTGGCGGACAGGCTCCAGCCCCTCAAGCACTTCAATCTGGTTTGCATCATAGTCAGATGCGTTTGCTTGAGCCCCGAAAAGGTCTGACATCAGATTTGCCTCATCACAAAAATAGGTCACACTAAGATACCTAGTGGTTCTACAATATCTTGGGGGTGAATAAAAGGCCAGATACGACATAAGCCTGTAGTTATTTTGTTCTGCCAGCAAAAAACCCGATAGCAAATATGCTATCGGGTCTGTATCAGGTCTATAGCCATACAGGCTATTGCAGAACTCTAGTATGAATAATACATCTGGAATTCGATTGGGTGAGGGGCCATCTCATAGGCTGTAACCTCTTCCATCTTCAGCTCGATGAAAGCATCAATCTGATCATCTGTGAACACGGCGCCTTCGGTCAGGAAGGAACGGTCAGCGTCTAGCGCATTCAGTGCTTCGCGTAATGATCCGCATACGGTCGGAATCTTTGCTAGCTCTTCTGCGGGCAGATCATACAGATCCTTATCCATCGCTTCACCCGGATGAATTTTGTTGCGGATACCATCAAGGCCAGCCATCAGCATGGCCGAGAATGCCAGATACGGGTTGGCTGTTGCATCAGGGAAACGTACTTCCACGCGCTTGCCTTTTGGGTTGGCAACGAACGGGATACGGCAAGATGCTGACCGGTTACGTGCTGAATAGGCCAACAGGACAGGCGCTTCAAAACCGGGAACCAGACGCTTATAGCTGTTGGTTGACGGGTTGGTGAATGCGTTCAGTGCCTTCGCATGCTTGATGATACCACCAATATAGAACAGTGCTGATTCTGACAAATCGGCATAGCCATTTCCGGCAAACAGGGGCTTGCCGCCTGTCCATAGTGACTGGTGTACATGCATGCCTGAGCCGTTATCATCTGCGATAGGCTTTGGCAGGAAGGTAGCTGACAGACCATAGGCTGCGGCGACCTGATGCACGGTATATTTATATAGCTGCATGTTATCAGCAGTTTCCAGCAGAGTGCCGAACTTCATGCCTAGTTCATGCTGTGACGGAGCAACTTCATGGTGATGCTTTTCAACAGGCACACCCATATCATTCATCACGGCCAGCATTTCAGAACGGATATCCTGTCCTGAATCAATTGGTGGCACAGGGAAATAGCCGCCCTTTACGCCCGGGCGGTGACCCAGATTGCCTTCTTCATAGTCGCGGCCGCCATTATATGGACCTTCGACAGAATCAACCTTGTACATTGAGCCGTTCATCGACACATCAATTTTAACATCTTCAAAGATGAAAAATTCTGCTTCAGGGCCGAAAAAGGCTGTATCAGCAATGCCTGCTGACTTCATATATTCCAGTGCTGCCTTTGCAGTGCCGCGTGGGTCACGCTCATAGGCTTCGCCTGTGATCGGGTCAAGCACGTCACAGAAAATCGCCAATGTTGGCTGTGCAAAGAACGGGTCAATATAGGCACGAGACAAATCAGGCATCAATGTCATATCAGATTCGTTAATTGCCTTCCAGCCGGCAATTGAAGAGCCGTCAAACATAAAGCCTTCAGCCAGCGCTTCTTCATCAATCGTGTCGATATGCTGAGTGACGTGCTGCATCTTGCCGCGCGGGTCTGTGAAACGCAGGTCAACGAAGCTAATATCGTTTTCCTTCAGCATTTCCATGATTTGTTTTGCATCTGACATCATTTAATCCTTTCAATCAGTGTGTTCATGTCAAAGGGATAGCAGGGAACGCCCCTGCCTTATCTGGCATTGACCGGAAACTTATACAGCGTCGGCGCCTGTTTCTCCGGTTCTTATACGGATAGCTTCATCTACAGTCGAAATAAAAATTTTACCATCACCAATACGACCAGTTTTTGCCGCATTCTGGATGGCTTCTGTGACCTGTTCTGCCTGGCTGTCATCTACGACAACTTCAATTTTTACCTTGGGCAGAAAATCAACAACATATTCTGCACCACGATATAGCTCGGTATGGCCTTTCTGACGGCCAAATCCTTTTGCTTCAAGAACGGTGATGCCCTGAATACCCACTTCATGCAACGCTTCTTTTACTTCGTCCAGTTTGAAGGGCTTGATAATGGCTTCAATCTTTTTCATAGCGAGAACACCTCTCAATAAATTTCAAATATCTCACTAGCCTAACTGATGAAAAATCCAGTTATTAGCAAGTAAATTGCGTTTTCAGAAACATTTGTTCATTGAACTGCCTATAATTTAGGCATTATCTGAAATCATCTGTTTAAGTCGCGAAACAGCCTCAGTAATGGCCTCATCGGAATTGGCACAGGATAGTCTGATATAGCCTTCGCCAAAACCGCCAAACGAGGTGCCTGAAATACAGGCTACGCCATAATTTTCTAGTGCCTTTTCCTGAAATGCCATCGAAGAAAATGCCGTATTTTTGATATTCGCAAACGCATAAAATGCCCCGCTCGGCGCCTGACAGCTAATACCGTCAATATCATTTAGCAAATTGCTGATTAGTGCGGCGCGGCGCCGAAACGCAACCAGCATTTCGTCCACGCAAGACTGATCGCCTGTCAATGCGGTAATTGCCGCATGCTGGGTGGCCGCATTCACACATGAATGCACATTCACCGCCAGCCTGTCCGCATAATCAATCAGCTCAGATGGCCAGATACCATAGCCAATCCGCCAGCCGGTCATTGCATAGGTTTTAGACCAGCCATTCAGCACAATCAGCCTATCCCTAATCTCAGGATAGGTAAGCAGCGATAGGGGTTGTCCTGAGAATATCAGCCTGTCATAAATCTCATCAGACAGAATTTTAACATTAGGAAATTTTTCCATCCCTTTGATAAATTTATCCATTTCTGATTTAGGTGTAGTGCCGCCTGTTGGATTTGCAGGCGAGTTAATCAGAATAAGACTGGTCTTGTCCGTGATTTTCGACAGCACATCCTCTGCATCAAAGGCAAAGCCGTTCTCTTCGATAAGCCCATAAGGTACGGCTGTTGCCCCGCTATAATTAATCGCCGACTGATAGATAGGAAAGGCAGGGTCTGGTGTCAGAATCTCCTGTCCTGCACCACCAAGCAGCATCATGGCGGTAAACATCACAGGTTTACCCCCCGGGACAATCTGGATAAGCTCTGGGCTAACATCTTGCTGATAGCGCATCTTGATATCATCAGAAACAGTCTGGCGTAATTCGGGTAGCCCCATAGAGGGGGTATAGCCATGCGCGCCATCCTGCAATGCTTTGATGCCTGCTTCGACAATATGCTGAGGGGTTCTGAAATCTGGCTGGCCAATGCCCAGATTGATAATATCCTTGCCAGAGGCGGCAAGCTGTCCGGCACGGGCAAGCACTGAAAAGGCAGATTCGGTGCCCAGTCTGTTAGCAGAAGGATTAAGCATAGCATTTCCTGTAGTTATAAGTCGTTCTGAATTAAAAATTCTATTGACCAGTTATAGCTTTTCTGACTATTAAAGCAACACGCTTTAGGCTGGCTATTGCTGTTCGGCCTAAAACGTCTTTTGCATCGGCTGTCCGGCCAGTAAAAGGGGCGTTTTTGTGGCGGGTGTAGCTCAGTTGGTTAGAGCGCCAGTTTGTGGTACTGGATGTCG
>WTJO01000173.1 GCA_011524805.1 Alphaproteobacteria bacterium | reverse complement strand
TCCGACAGCAGAAGTTCCCTTGACCAATTTTGCCGCCGACCAGATTATCCCGCAGAATGAACTGCCTATGCGGCTTACCGCATTTACCCCCTGTTTCCGGGCAGAGGCGGGGTCAGCCGGACGCGATACCAGAGGGCTTATTCGCCAGCACCAATTCTCAAAAGTAGAGCTTGTCAGCATTGTTGACGAGACCCAGTCAGAAGCTGAACTTGAGCGAATGACAGCCTGTGCCGAGACCATCTTGCAGCGTCTTGGGCTGGCCTATCGCGTATTAAGATTATGTTCTGGTGATACCGGATTTTCGGCGCGCCAGACACTTGATATTGAGGTTTGGCTTCCGGGTCAGGATGACGGCAAGGGCATGTATCGTGAGATTTCATCCTGCTCAAATTGCGGGCCATTTCAGGCACGCCGCATGAAAGCCAGAACACGCGCATCATCAGAGGCGCCAACTGCCTTTGTACATACGCTGAACGGCTCGGCATTGGCCATTGGCAGATGTATGATTGCGATTATCGAAAATGGCCAGCAGGAAGATGGGACTGTACTTCTGCCAGAAGTGTTGCATGGCTATATGGGCTGTGACAGGCTAGGCTAGCGCCCATTTCTGAAGCAGATTCTTATGCATATTTTACTTACAAATGATGATGGAATTTCGGCCTATGGGCTATCTGTGCTAGAGCAGTTGGCACGCCCGTTTGCCTCAAAGATTACTATTGTGGCTCCGGCAGAAAACCAGTCAGGTACAGGGCGTTCAATCAGTCTTCATAAAGATATTGCCTTCCAGAAAGTGGATGAATATCGCTATCAGGTTGGTGGGACACCTGCAGATTGCGTGATGATGGCCATGAATGTGCTGTTCAGGGATAACAAGCCTGATCTGGTGCTGTCAGGTGTCAATCATGGTATGAATGTTGGTGATGATGTGGGCTATTCTGGCACGATTGGTGCCGCCTTTGAAGCAGCCATTAACATGGTGCCTGCAATTGCGCTGTCTCAGCAGCATGCCCGTACAGATGCAGATTTTGAGCCGACATTATCCTGTGGGAGCAGGGCGCTGGAATATGCTTTGTCTCTTACAATTCCGGAACGTGGTATATTAAATATCAATATGCCCGGTAAAGGGAACGGAACAGTAAAAGGCATCCGAAAAGCCAGTCTGGACACACATAAATTCTGTGATGAGATTATGGACGGCACCCGCCCGGACACCTATCGCATAGGCCCGCTTGTCACTACGCCCGAGATGCTGGAAAATAGCGATAGATACTGGCTAGAACACGGATTTATCTCGATGAGCATGCTGACCATGGATGCCAATGACAGCGCGCATACCAATAGACTGGAAGATGCAGATTTTTAGCAGATTAGGCTATCTGGCAGATTTGACAGGAACAGAGTTGTTATGAATGATTTTCTGCTTCATAAGGCGAATTTGATCATGCAGCTACGCTCTCAGTCAATTACAGATAAATCTATTCTGTCTGCTGTTGAAAAAGTACCTCGCGAAAAATTCGTGCCCGAAAGCTTGCGCCAGCATGCCTATGAAAATGCCTCTTTGCCTATTGCTGGCAACCAGACAATTTCTCAGCCTTATGTGGTTGCGCGCATGACACAGGAACTGGCTATGAAACAGTCTGACAGGGTGCTTGAAATAGGCACAGGTAGTGGCTATCAGACAGCTATTTTATCGTTTCTAGCGCGGCGCATCTATACGGTCGAGCGGATACGGCCATTGCTTGTGTCGGCAGAAAATCAGCTAAAAGCCCTAAAAATATCGAATGTCCTGTTCAGACATGCCGATGGTCACCTTGGCTGGCCGGAAGCAGCACCTTTTGAAAAGATCATTGTTACATGCCAGATCAAAAACATTCCAGAAACGCTGAAAGCACAGCTAAAGGATGGCGGTATTCTGGTTGCACCTGTCGGCGAGGCAGGCAAAGAAATATTGCTGAAAGTCACAAGAAATGGTGATCAGTTCAAAATGGAAGAATTAATGGCTGTACGGTTTGTGCCAATGGTTGCAGGAACAGCTTCATAGATATATTGTATTGCTATATCTCATCTCATCAAAATAAGGGACAGATAGCATGGCACGCACGCATCATTATTTGCGGAGAATGATATTGGGGCTGATGGTCGTATCAGGCCTTGGTGGATGCTCTGTAACCGACAGGTTATCGATTACACGTGATACGCCTGCACCCGTAACAGAAGCGCCGTTGCGTGTCTCCGTTGAAGCCTTGCCGCCTTCTGGAGAGATTACGGTGCGTGAAGGCGATGATCTATTTGCAATCGCCACCAGATATCAGGTCACCCCACTATCTATCTTGATGGATAATGCGCTTGAAGATACAGAGATTACACCTGGCCAAATTCTGGTTGTATCGCCCAGACGATTTCACATTGTCGATATTACAGATGATTTATATACAATCTCGCAACGCTATGCTGTTAGTGAAGCCCAGCTTGCCCGGCTGAACGGGCTTGAAGAGCCATATCAGCTAAGTGAGGGGCAAAGGCTGATTCTGCCTGATTCTCAGGATTTGTCTGTGCTGAATATTGAAGGACTTGATAATTCGGCGACAGTGCCAACTGTGGCGGCAAGAGCTCCTGCTACAAAGCCAGCCAATATCCAGCAGCCACGCAAATCCTTTGTCGCGCCATCACTGGGCAGTGCCGGCTTTAGCTGGCCACTATCAGGCGAGGTGATTGTCGAATATGGGCCTGCCGGAAAAGGTGTGCATAATGACGGTGTTAAAATTGCCGCGAATGAGGGAACTGCCGTGCTGGTAACAGCACCCGGGACGGTTGCCTATGTTGGAGATAATCTGAAATCATTTGGCACGCTTGTTCTGGTAAAACATGAAGGCGGATATATTTCTGCCTATGCCCATTTGGGCGCGGTACGAGTGGCAGAGGGAGATGTGCTTGGCACCGGCATGACGCTAGGTCAGGTAGGCCAGACAGGCAATGTTACAACACCACAGCTTCATTTTGAAATCAGACGTGCCCGCCAGCCGGTAAATCCAAGAACCTTAATCGCCAGCTAGAGAGGGCATATCATATCGACATGTTGAATTCCATTGCCAGATGGACAATAAACTGATGGGCTGTGCGTCCCGAACGGTTGCCACGTGCCATTGCCCATTTCAGAGCTTCTGCGCGGACATATTCTTCTTCGGCCGGAATGTTGTAATAGCTGACATAGCTATGCACCATGGCCAGAAAATTTTCCTGATCAACAGAATGGAACCCGATCCACAGCCCGAACCTGTCTGATAATGATATTTTTTCTTCAGCCGCCTCAGAGGGGTTGATGGCAGAGCCGCGCTCATTCTCTATCATCTGGCGCGACATCAGATGGCGTCTGTTCGATGTAGCATAAAACACGATATTCTCAGGGCGTCCTGACAGCCCGCCTTCTAACACAGCTTTCAGGGATTTATAGCTTACATCATCATGCTCAAAGGCCAGATCATCACAATAAATAATAAATCGCCTGTCTAATTGTGCCAGCCTGTCCATCAAATCTGGTAAATCAGATAAATCTTCACGCTGAATCTCTACCAGCCCGACAGAAAATCCCTCAGATATCAGCTGGCCATGAACAGATTTGACAAGAGATGATTTGCCTGTTCCTCTGGCGCCCCATAACAGCGCATTATTCGCTCTCAGGCCGGTGGCAAAGGCACGGCTATTTTCAATAAGCTGGTGTTTTTGCTGGTCAATGCCGATAAGGGTATCAA
>WTJO01000227.1 GCA_011524805.1 Alphaproteobacteria bacterium | reverse complement strand
CTGTTTCAAGCGCTGTAAAGATTTCTGTGAAATCCATCACGATTGGTGATGCACCAAGACCCTGGAAGATTTCTGTTTCCAGACCTGGAGGTGAACGGAACTTCCAGCCTTTCAGATCCTCAAACCCTCTTAGAGGCTTTGATGATGACAGGCTTTCCTGACCATATATTGACCAGCCGATTAGCTGCATGCCATAGGCATTATACAGTTCCTGAGCCGCGTCATAACCACCACCATAATATAGCCAGCTATACTGCTGCCATGGTGTGTCATAGCCACCCATAATATCGCCTACAAACTGGAATGCAGGGTTCTTACCAGTCTGGTAAGCACCGCCAGTCATGTCGCAGTCAAGAATACCATTTGCTGCTGCGTCAAAGGTTTCAACTGAACCCACAACAGATGACGCCCAGAACATTTCAATGTCTAGCGAACCGCCTGACATGGTCTCAACATCATTTTCCCATTCCTGATAGATAATACCAGTTGGGTGGTCCTTTGCGTAATGTGTCTGAACACGCAGTGTTGTCTTGCTGTGCGAGCCTGCAAGCGCTGGCCCTGTCAGCATAGCAGCTGCGGCCACACCGATAACTAACTTGTGAAATTTCATCTCAAATCTCCCTATGAATTCACATTATTTATATTTAGGCAAAGAAATTCAGCGTGGTTCCGCTGAGGTTGCCGGCTAAGTAATTCAAGCGAGTTTAGAAATTAATGTCCAGTAAAAAAACACACTAACTGACGAAAAAATTGGCCTTTTTGTCTGACAAGCTGATGTTCCTTGCCTGTTCTGCTTTATCTTTATGCTATCGGGTGGCTGGCTAGCCGCACGCCAAATTTTGAATTTCTCATCTTTTTGAGTAAATTGTCTGACAAGCCGAATTTTTAATGCTAGCGTCTTGACGTCTTTAGCCAGACCTGCGCTATAGATATATCAAAAACCGGATTATACATGTCTAATATTCTTACTATCACCACTAGGCGTTTTTGTGTGCCGCTTGCCGAAATCCTGACCGATGCCAAACATGGGGATCATACCCATTTCGAGCTGGTTACAGCCAGCATCACAACAGAAGATGGTGTTACAGGTACAGGCTATACCTATACAGGCGGCAAGGGTGGTGCGGCTATTAAGGCCATGATCGAAACCGATCTGGCACCGTTTCTGATTGGCAGGAATGCCGAACATATAGAACATCTTTACGATGAGATGCAGTGGCATGTGCATTATGTGGGCAGGGGCGGCATTGCGTCATTTGCAATTTCTGCGCTGGATATTGCGCTGTGGGATATACGCTGCAAACAGGCAGGCAGGCCGCTATGGCAGGTAGCTGGCGGTGCAAGCAATAAATGCAAAGCCTATTGTGGCGGCATTGATCTGAATTTCCCGCTTGAAAAGCTGATTGCCCAGACAGAAGGCTATCTTGAGGCTGGCTTTAATGGTGTGAAAATCAAGATTGGCCAGCCGGAATTGGCAGATGATATTGCCCGAATCGCGGCCATAAGACAGCTTATCGGGCCTGATACTGCTTTTGCAGTAGATGCCAATTATGCACTTTCTGTCAATCAGGCCATTACAGCAGCAAAAGCGTTTGAGCAATTTGGCCTGCTCTGGTTTGAAGAGCCTATCATTCCTGATGATTATGCCGGCTTTGCAAAGATAGCCAGCGCCAGTTCGGTGCCACTTGCGATGGGCGAAAATCTGCACACTATCCACGAATTTGATATGGCGTTCGAACAGGCAAGCCTGTCCTATATCCAGCCTGACAGTTCAAACTGTGGCGGGATTACCGGCTGGCTTCAGGTCGCAGAACGCGCCAAAACATTTAACATCCCTGTCTGCAGTCATGGCATGCAGGAATTACATGTATCGCTGATGGCCTCACAATCCCATAGCGGCTGGATGGAAGTTCACAGCTTCCCGATTGACCAGTATACTGCACGCCCATTGGTGGTTGACCAGCACATGGCCATTGCCCCCGATGTCGCAGGGATAGGGGTGGAATTTGACTGGGACAAGCTGGAACATGCCGACAAAATGATGAAACAGACCTATCCTGATAACCTATAAAGTCTTGGCTATGCGGCCATTTTTCCAAGGGAAACAACAAAATGACAGAACAGATGATGACAGCCGCCTTCTATCGGGGCAATCGCAGCTTCAGCGTTGAGCAGATAAAAAAGCCGGTACCTGCCGCAGGTGAAGTATGTATCCGCATTGCCTATTGCGGTATTTGCGGCACAGATATGCATGTCTTCCATGGCAATATGGATGGCCGTGTCGGATTTGAGCGTGTTATCGGCCATGAAATGTCTGGCACTATCGACAGCATAGGTGCAGATGTACCCGATTTTCAGCCAGGTCAGCGTGTGGTGGTCAGGCCGCTTGACCATTGTGGTGACTGCCCTGCCTGTAATGCAGGACATGAGCATATCTGCCATAATTTGAAATTCCTAGGGCTGGATACAAATGGTGCCATGCAGGAATATTGGTGTGTGCCTGCCCATACAGTGCATAGACTGCCAGATGAAATCAGGATGGATTACGCTGCCCTGATTGAACCTGTGGCTGTTGCCTGTCATGATGTAAGGCTGTCACGCCTTAAGGCAGGCGAAGATGTTGTGGTGATTGGCGGCGGGCCTATTGGCGTGCTGGTTGCGATGGTGGCGCGCGATGCAGGCGGCAAGGTTGTCATCTCGGAAGTCAATCCACACCGGCTGGAGATTGCGGCCAAACTAGGATTTGATACCATCAACCCGATGGAAACTGACCTGGCAGAGGCAGTTATTTCACGCACTGCCAGCAAGGGCGCCGATGTGGTGTTTGAAGTCTCAGGCACTCAGGCAGGTGCAGATGCCATGACCGCTATTGCAAGCACCAGAGGCAGAATTGTGATGGTCGCCATTCATGCCAGCAAACCACAGGTAGACATGTTCCAGTTCTTCTGGCGTGAGCTTGAGCTGATAGGGGTTCGTGTGTATGAAAAAGAAGATTATGAAAAAGCTATATCCATTATTGTCAATGGCGGCGTTGATGCAGATACCATTATCACGGATGTAAGCGCATTACAGGATATCCAGTCTGCCTTTGATAATCTGGATTCCAGTCCAACAGCCTTGAAAAGCGTGATTAAGGTAGGAGAATAACCGGCATGTCTAATGTCTCAATATTTGATCTTTCAGGAAAAACAGCACTGGTCACAGGCGCAAAGCGGGGCATTGGCCGCGCCATGGCCGAAGCGCTTGCGCAAGCAGGTGCCGATATTATCGGCGTAAGTGCCAGCCTGAACCCTGAAGAAAGCGAAGTCGGACGCGCTGTCACAGCTATGGGACGCAATTTTACCGGCCATGCGGTAGATTTCTCTGACAGAGCCGCATTGCTAGGATTTGCAGAAACGCTGGCGGCAGATAATATCGTGCCGGATATTCTGGTGAATAATGCCGGCACAATCAAACGCCATGCTGCCGCAGAACATCCAACCGAATGGTGGGATGAGGTGATAGAAGTCAATCTGTCTGCACAGTTTCTGCTTAGCCGCGAGATTGGCAAGGCCATGATTGCACGCGGGTCAGGAAAAATTATTTTTACAGCCTCTTTGCTGACCTATCAGGGCGGCATCACCGTACCCGGATATTCGGCATCAAAGGGCGGTATTGGCCAGCTTACCAAAGCGCTTGCCAATGAATGGGCAGGCAAAGGCGTTAATGTCAATGCTATCGCCCCCGGCTATGTGGCTACAGATAATACAGAGG
>WTJO01000153.1 GCA_011524805.1 Alphaproteobacteria bacterium | reverse complement strand
TTCTTCGAGTGCTGGCACCCGTTTCAGCCCTGCCGCAATCGCATTTCTTAGAATTTTGGGTTTCAGGCCGGCAGATAGCGGATAGACAGGCTCAATCTTCGGCATGGTATGCGCCTGTTCAGGTGATAGCATATAATCAGGATGTCCAATTTGCAGTTTGCCGTCATATCTGTCCAGCCGCCCGCTAATCAGGCGTCTTTCGCCTATGGGCAGCATTTTCTTCAGATAATCTGCGCGTGCATGAAAAAATATCAACTCAATATTATGATGGCTGGTTCTGGCCACAATACGGGCAGGGCGCGAGGTATTTGCAGGCGGAATATCAGCCGATTTTATTTCAGCATCAACCGTGACAATCTGGCCGTTTTCACACGCATCCAGATCAAGGCTAATCTGTCTGTTGATAATACTAACAGGCAGGTGACGCAAAATATCTATCACTGTTGTGCCAATACGTTTTTTAAGAATCTCTGCCAGACGCGCACCAATGCCCGGCAGGTCAGTAGTAGAGGCAAACAACCCAAATAGCTGAGGTGGACGGCTAATACGCATAATGTCTATCAGATGTGTTTATATCTAGCTCAGCAGTCTGCCACATCCAGACAGGATTGACCATAGCCAGCGCATAAGGGCGCGCGCAGACAAGTCCTGTGATGTAAATCAGGTGAAAGCAGAAGATATTAATGTGAAACTATCTAAATATGCTGGACAGTAGGCAGCTGGTCATTGCATAACCATTCCAGCAACCATCATAACGTAAAACCTGTGACAGCCACGGTACGTATAACCAACAATAGCGCCCTGTTTGTATAGTGAATCTTTGCCGGAATAGATATGTCTGATTTACAGTCTCAACATGATGATAAACGCTTAGCGCGGGTGAAACGACTAATCTATCGTGCCAGCTATACAGGCATGAAAGAAACAGATTTGCTGTTAGGACAGTTTGCCGAAAATCATCTCCCCCGACTTGGTGATGAACATCTATCACAATTTGAAGAATTGCTTGATGCTGGCGACCCTGCACTGCTTGGCTGGGTAAAGGGCGATGAGCCTGTGCCAGAGCAGTTTGACACAGCTGTTTTTCAGTTAATTAAAGATTTCAAAATAAGCTAATATCTTAATGAAATTAATAGATAAAATAGAAGTTGGTAAGGATATTTATGGATGTCCGGACGCGATGATACCTATCGTTGCTGCCCAGCTTGCATCTGAGCATGGGCAGGCGATATATATCGCCCGAGATGATGCCAGAATGTCATCATTAATCCGCTCGCTTGAATTTATTGCCCCGCAGATAGAGGTGCTTGCGCTGCCTGCATGGGACTGTCTGCCCTATGACAGGGTATCACCTCATCCTGATATCGTATCGCGGCGCATTGCCTGTCTGTCCAGACTGGTAGCGCTTCATAACACTGAAGGCACACCACACAAACAGCCCATTTTGCTTGTTACCACAATAAATAGCTGGCTTCAGAAAATCCCGCATCCTGCCTTTTTTGATGGGGCATCCCTGCGCCTGACAGAACAGATGCAGATTTCCCAGAAGCAGGTGATTGATTTTCTGACAGCAAACGGATTTTTCCGCACCCAGACTGTGCGTGAATTTGGTGAATTTTCTGTCAGGGGCGGCATTATTGATATTTACTGCTCGACTGAACATGATCCTGTGCGGCTTGATTTTTTTGGTGACGAGATTGACAGTCTGAAATATTTTGACAGCCTGTCACAAAGAAGCATTTCCGCCGCCGCCGAGATTAACATTCTGCCAGCACAGGAATTTATTCTTGATGAAGAAACCATCAGCAGGTTTAGACAGGGCTATCTGGCAAATTTTGGCGGGCGCGCTTCAAAAGACCCGCTGTATGAATCTGTATCTGCCGGCCAGAGTGTTGCAGGTATTGAGCATTGGCTTAGCCTGCTGCATGAGAATCTGATTGAACTTGACAGGCTGGTAGCAGACTGGCCGGCGCTTGGCGATATAGAGATTATGGCAGCGCATAAGGCGCGGTGCGATCAAATACAGGATTTTTATCAGGCACGCTGTGACGCAGAAGACCATGGACAGCCCTATCGCCCGCTTGCCCCCGACCAGCTATATAAAGCTGAGGCGGATTTTGCAGAATTTACTGGTGCTGGGCAGTTTATCCAGCTCTCAAATTTTGCGGCACCAACAGATTCTGCAACAGACCTTCGTGGCAGGCTGGCACCTCAATTCAGTACTACCAGAACAGATATATCGTCTGGCCAGCCACCCATCAGCCCGTCTCAGGCAGTAGCAGATCATATTGCTGGGCTTGGCAAACCGATTATTCTGGCAGCGTCCGCCAAAGGTGCGCTTAGCCGGATGACAGAGCTTATATCGGCATGTCTAACCACCGGGATTCTTGAAATTGACACCATCGCTAGCATAACGGGTGCTGGCTGTTACGGGGCTGTCTGGCCAGTAGAACAGGGCTTTGAGCGAGATGATGTTCTGGTGCTGACAGAACAGGATATTTTCGGGGCACGCATCACACGCCCATCGGGGCGCCGGCGCAGGGCAGATGATTTTCTGAAAGAAGTATCCTCTCTGGAGATTGGCGATCTGGTTGTGCATGTCGAACATGGCATAGGCAGATATGAAGGGCTTGAGACCATTCGCCATAATGATACAGATCATGACTGTCTGTTGTTGGTATATGCTGGTGGTGACAGATTATACCTGCCTGTTGAAAATATAGATGTGCTGTCCAGATATGGTCAGGAGGGTACAGATGCGATGCTTGACAAGCTGGGTGGTGTTGCCTGGCAGGCCAGAAAAGCGCGCATCAAGGGCAAAATCAAGGAGATGGCCGACCAGCTTATCAGGATCGCTGCACAAAGACAGGTAGCCAAAGCTGAACCGCTCTCGCCACCAGATGGCCTGTTTGCCGAATTTTGTGCCCGATTTGGCTATGCAGAAACAGATGACCAGCTTGATGCCATAGCTGATGTGCTGTCTGATCTGTCATCTGGCAATGCAACAGACAGGCTGATTTGCGGCGATGTCGGATTTGGCAAGACAGAAGTTGCGATGCGTGCTGCATTTGTGGCGGCTATGTGTGGCTATCAGGTAGCACTGGTAACGCCAACGACTCTGCTTGCCAGACAGCATGGCAAATTATGTGAAGAGAGATTTGCAGGCTTTCCTGTCAAGATGGCCACCCTATCGCGCCTGACATCACATGCAGATGCACAATCTATCAAAGAGGGGCTGAAAACAGGCGATATCCAGATTGTTGTCGGCACCCATGCATTGCTGGCGAAAAGTATCAGCTTTAATAATCTAGGCCTGCTGATTATTGACGAAGAACAGCGTTTTGGCGTGGCACAGAAAGAACGTCTGAAGGAATTGAAGGGTGATGTGCATGTGCTCACCCTGTCAGCAACGCCAATTCCTCGCACCTTGCAACTTGCTCTATCTGGCGTGCGACAGATGTCGCTTATTTCGACACCACCTGTTGACAGGCTGGCTGTCAGAACATTTGTTGGCGGCTGGGATAATGTTGTACTCAAAGAGGCCATCAGCCGTGAGATGTTCAGGGGCGGGCAGATTTTTGTTGTTAGTCCGCGCATATCTGATTTGCCGCGTATCTATGACAGGCTTGTTAAAATGTTGCCTGATGCGCGTATTCTTACAGCCCATGGCCAGATGGCAGGCGGCGAGCTTGATGATGTGATGACACGGTTTGGTAATGGTGAGGCGCATATTTTGCTGGCCACCAATATCATTGAATC
>WTJO01000264.1 GCA_011524805.1 Alphaproteobacteria bacterium | reverse complement strand
GGCGCAGGGCCTATGCGGGTAGGCATCCCCATCGCCGATCTGACCGCCGGCGGATTTGCCGCGCAAGGTGTTTTGCTGGCACTGATAGGTAAACAGAAAACAGGTGAAGGCCAGTGGGTGCAGACCTCGCTTCTTCAGGCGCAGATAGCGATGCTTGATTTTCAGGCTACACGCTGGCTGATGGACAGCCATGTTCCTGCACAGGCTGGCAATAATCACCCTACCTCAATCCCGACAGGCGTGTTTGAAACCAGTGATGGCTTTATCAATATCGCTGTTGCTGGCCAGCATATCTGGCTTCGCTTCAGAGACGAGCTTGGCGATCCACGCCTTGATGATGCAGATTTTGCCACCCCTGATGCACGTAGCAAAAACAGGGACAGGCTTGGCGAACTGATTGACGAGAATTTCAAAGGAGATAGCTCTGCGAACTGGATTAAGAGGCTTAATAAAGTCGGAGTGCCAAGTGGAGAGATCAACACCATCGACAAGGTATTTGCGCTTGATCAGGTGGAACATCTGGGTATTGCACGCGATATGCACAGCACGCAACGTGGTGATGTTCAGGTGGTAGGCCAGCCGATTATTATGAGCGGGGCAGACCCCTCAATCCGCCGCTCGCCACCCAATAAGGGTGAGCATAGTGCTGAAATTCTGGAAGAGTTTGGCTATTCGGATGCAGAGATTAAGGCATTTGCCGATAAAGGTGTGATATGAAATTCTCAAATTTAACAGCCTATGCAGATGGCAAAATTCTGGCGGGCATTCTTGATAATACAGGCTATCTGGTGATCAATAATCCTGAGCGGCATAATGCTGTCTCGCTTGCCATGTACGAGGCCGCCGCCGAAATTGTCGAAGCGATGGCAGATGATGATGAGGCTCGCCTTCTGGTTATTCGTGGGGCAGGCGGCAAGGCCTTTGCATCAGGCGCAGATATTTCAAAATTTGAATCCGAACGCTCAAGCGAAGAACAGGTGGCTATCTATTCTGCTGCCTCTGCACGGTTTTATAATGCCGTGGTTGCCTTCCCAAAACCGACTATCGCGATGATTACAGGCTATTGTATTGGCGGCGGTATGGGGCTAGCTACCTGTTGCGATATCCGTATTTGCGAAGATAAATCACGTTTTGCCGTGCCTGCCGCGCGGCTGGGGCTTGGTTATGCATGGGACGGGGTGGCCAGATTATCTGCGCTGGTAGGCCCATCTATGGTCAAGGAAATTTTCTTTACCGCCCGTCAGTTCACAGCTCAGGAAGCCTATGATATGGGGCTGGTCAACCGTGTTATGCCTGCCCATATGCTGGATGCCTATATTGCAGATTACATAACGCGCATTGCCGAAAATGCCCCAATGACAATGGCTTCTATCAAGGCCATCACGCAGGATTTGCAAAAGCCTGAATCAGAACGTGACAGGGCGCGCATTGATGCGCTTGTCAAAGCATGTTTTGACAGTGAAGATTATATCGAGGGCAGGCGTGCTTTTATGGAAAAGCGGAAACCGCGCTTCACCGGCAAATAGCGTCAAGACAGTGTTTCGGGGGGAATAGATAATGGCACGCAAAACATTGAAACAGCGTATCGGCATTGATATTGGCCGCAGAGTATCTGTTGAAGAAGGGATTGAATGGGCGGCAACACATGATGTTGACATCATCGATGTGCAGACAGATATTCACCCGAACGCGCTGGAAAGTTTTGATGATGCCCGCATAGAAGGGATCACACAGGCGCTTGACAAGCATGGTATCCAGCTTGGTCTGCATACGCTGTCAGGTGTGAATATCGCCGAATTTTCACCGTTTTGCCGTGATGCGGTTGATAACTATCTCAAAGCTTATATTGATCTGGCTGTAAAGCTGGGAGCTGGCTGGATTGTGGTGCATGGCGGCTATCATTTTACTGCCTGCAAAACATTGCGGATGCAGACAGCGATTGACAGGCTGAAGCGGATTGCCGGCTATGCCGAAGAAAAGGGCGTGCTGTTATTGCTTGAAAATCTGAACTGGGAGCCGGTGCTGGCCGAAGTAAATTACATGCCTGTCACACCAGCTGAAACTATGCATTTCCTGACCCAGATTGACAGCCCTGCCTTGCGCTGGTCATTTACCGCCAATCATGCTCATTTCCTGCCGGGGGTGGGGATTGATAAATTTATTGATGCGATGGATTTCTCATATTGCCGAGAGGTCCGGCTGGCAGATAATAATGGCGCCTATGAAATTCATCAGCGTCCTGGCGAGGGCACGATTGATTTTGGTGCCATGTTTAAAAAAATCGAAGCAATGGGCTATCAGGGTCATTACACAAATGGCTTTACTACTTTGGATGACATGCTGGCTGGCCGCGACTATATGCTTGCACGGGCCAAAGAAGCAGGTGTGAAGATAGATTAGAGCTGCGATATGCTGTCAATTACAGCGTTTGTCTAACAAATAAATCTGAAAAATTTGAATTTTTTTGCTCATATGCTTGCCAAGCAGAAAATATACGGGTTTAATTTTTACTATCAAAAACAAAATCTTTTTGGAGGGAGAAATGAAAAAATCAAAATTAATGTCAGCATTGAGTTCGAGTGCTGCAATGTTGGCAGGTGCGATGATGCTAACAACGTCACCTGCACAAGCTGACGCAGCCATTGAGGTGATCACTCATGCTGGAGCAGGCGGTGGTACCGACGTAAATGCTAGAATGATGATGATCAGAACACGTCGTGCTCTCAAGCAAGATATGGTCGTCGTGAATAAACGAGGCGGCGGCGGTGCTGCAGCAATGAATTATTTTAAAACACGTCCGGCTGATGGTAATACGATTCTAATGTTCACAGTCGGTCATGCCATTTCTATGGCTGCTGGAAAGACAAAGCTCACACTCGATGAAATGGCTCCTCTGGGGCGCGGTACGAATGATCCTCAAATTCTGATGGTGAATTGCAAGAAGACGAAATATAAAACACCGGAAGAATTTGTGGCTGGGGTCAAAGCTGGTGATAAATTGACATACGGTGGAACTCAGTCTGGTACTATCGACCACATTACTGTTTATCTTTGGGCAAAAGCAATGGGTCAGCCAATGCCAAACTACGTTCCGTTCGGTGGCGGTGCTGAGCTTGCTACACAACTTGTTGCAGGAGCAGTCGATGTTGGCACTCTGAACTTATCAGAGGCACTTTCGCAAGTTGAAGCCGGTGATGTTTGTCCAATGGTCATCCTCGATAGAAATCGCATGGAGCCAATTCCAAAAGCCAAAACATCCGTGGAAATGGGAATTGATCTGGAGTTAGCGACAGTTCGTGGGTATGCCACTCATGCAGGTGTTGACAAGGCGCGCCGTGACGAGCTCGAGGCAGGTATGATGAAGGCTATGAATCATTCTCTTTATCAGGCATATCTGATGAATTCAGGTCTTAATGAAACATCACCAATGGGAGCTGAAGAATGGGGCAAGCAAATGAAGATGATGGTCAATGAATTTGGACCTGCTCTAAAAGAGATGGGCTTGGTGAACTAACCGTCAGTTCGATAAAAGAGAGCGCCTCTGCATGTTTTTGCAGAGGCGTTTTCATCAAGGGGGAGAGCAAATATGATTAGAAACCAAGCCGTTCCAATTGTTCTAACGGCGCTTTCCATAATCATCATTTATTTGGCTTTGCAGCTTGATTTATCGCCACCAATGATAGTTGGTGATAGCATGCAGCTACGTTCTTTTCCTATATTTTTAATGATACTTAATTTAATTTTAACTGTTACTCTTGC
>WTJO01000178.1 GCA_011524805.1 Alphaproteobacteria bacterium | reverse complement strand
AAACAATTCAGGTGCCACCATTCAGAGATTTAATTCTGGCAGAAGATGGCAAATTGCTTATTGAGCCTATTAACGGCGAGCCGGGCGTTACACAGCTAATTGGTTCGCTTGGTTTGGTGTCCGCAGAAAATCTTCAATTGCGCAAGGATCTTGATGGCGAAATCCGTCCTGCAAATGGCGCCCCTATCGAGACTGACCAGAATGTGAATGTAAAACAGGGATATATTGAAGAATGTAATGTATCCGTGATTAATGAGCTGGTTGCATCTATGGGCTATCAGAGAAGTTACGAGATGAATATGAAGTTAATCAAAATGGCTTCAGAGCTAGACCAACAGACAAGTTCATTATTGCGCATGCCGCAAAGCTAGGCTATCCCGTAGCATCAGATAACGCGCGTCAACAGTTTGACATCTTCAAATCACACGTCATATGGCACGGGGATTGCATCATCATCCTAGTGTCATTTTTTCGTTCGATCAGGAGATAGCACAAATGTCGACCTATGCAATGCATGTTGCGAAAACCGGCCTGAATTCCCAGCAGACTAAAATGCAGGTGATTGCCAACAATCTAGCCAATGTAAATACCACCGGCTTTAAGGCAGATAGGGCAAATTTTGAAACCCTGCTCTACCAGATCATCCGTCCGGCAGGCGAGCAGACATCTGATGATACTAATCTGGCCTCAGGCTTTTCCATTGGTGCTGGTACCAGATTGCTAAACACCTCAAAACAGCATTCGCAGGGCAGTCTGATCCAGACAGATAATGCGCTTGATCTGGCAGTTGAGGGGTCAGGATTTTTTCAGGTATTACTGCCAGACGGCCGAATTGGCTATACTCGCAATGGAGCGTTTGCTCGTAGTGCAGATGGAACGCTAACTACTCAGTCAGGCTATGTGCTTCAGCCTGAAATCCAGATTCCAGACGGTGTTACACAGATAAATATCTCCCAGGACGGCCTTGTCTCTGTTCAAGTGGCAGGCGCTGTTGCAGCTGAAGATATTGGACAGCTCACACTGGCAGATTTTCCGAATAGACAGGGGCTTGAGCCAATCGGTGAGAGCTTTCTGGTAGAGACACCGGCAAGTGGCGCGCCTGTGGTGGCCAACCCGATTGAAGAAGGCTTTGGCAAGCTGGTGCAGGGCTCACTGGAAAGCTCAAATGTGAATGTGGTCCAACAGCTGGTCGATATGATCGAAACCCAGCGTGCCTATGAGGTGAGTTCGAAATCAATCACCTCTGTTGATGAGATGATGCGCTTTATTGCCCAGAATCTCTAGGCTAGGGCATTTGCACTGACAATTGGATCTTGGGGTAGTGATTTAATGAAAATCAATTCGTTACTGTTAGTGATTGGTGGTGGTATTCTGTTATCTGCCTGCTCGACACATGTTGAAAATGTGGCATCAGAACAGTTTGAGCCAATTTTTGAAGAAATTGCGCTAACAGCAGATAATACGGCAAAAACAGGTGGCATTTTTTCAGCCCAGCAAAATGGACTGTTTTCCTCTGATAAACGTGCCAGCAAGGTCGGTGATATTCTGACAGTTGACTTTAATGAGGTCTTTTCGGCCACCAAGGCGCAGACAACAGCTGCCTCCAAGACAGATAGCTATGATGTGACCTTGCCGGTGGGGCTGCCAAATTTGCTGACTGGCGGGCTAGCCACTAACAGGGCGGAGGATCTGGGTAAGAACGCGCTTACCGCTGGCACAACCCAGTCATTTGCCGGAAATGGAAATGCTGCCCAATCAAACTCGCTAACAGGCCGTATTTCGGTAACTGTGGTGCGTATTTTTGAAAATGGCAATATGGGCATTCTAGGTCAGAAAGAGCTGACTTTGAATAATGGTCAGGAATATATCCGGCTGTCCGGGATAGTCAGGCCTGAAGATATTTCATCCAGCAACACCGTGCCGTCAAACAGGCTTGCTGATGCCCAGATAAGCTATACCGGCGCGGGTGATGTGGCCGATACGGCAAGACCGGGCTGGCTATCCAAGGCACTGCGCGCTGTGTCGCCATTCTAAGAGGGAATAGAGATCGTTATGAAGATACACAGATCGCGTCATTTGCTTGCTATGCTGTTTTGGCTATTGGCTGCCGGCCTGTATCCGCATATGGTGCTGGCTGACAGGCTAAAAGACCTGACCTCGATTGCGGGGGTGCGCCCGAACCAGCTGGTGGGATACGGACTTGTTGTCGGTTTGCCCGGAACAGGTGATGGCAGCTCGGCACTGACATTGCAGTCGATGCGCTCGCTTATTTCCCAGTTTGGCGTAACGCCCAATTCTGCACTTGATCTGAATGGCAAAAATACCGCAGCCGTGATTGTAACAGCAGAGCTGCCTGCCTTTGCAAAGCCGGGCCAGCGTGTTGATGTAACCGTATCTACTGTTGGCCAGTCAAAATCATTGCGCGGCGGCACGTTATTGATGACCCCGCTACTTGGTGCAGATGGCCAGACCTACGCTGTTGCGCAAGGCAATATGGTCGTTGGCGGGCTTGGTGTTGAGGGCAATGATGGCAGCCAGCTTATTGTCAATATCCCCACTGTTGGCAGAATTCCCGGCGGTGCGACTGTGGAAACACTGGTGGAAACAGACTTTCTGACAGGCGATCATCTTGTGCTGAATTTGCATCAGGGTGATTTCACCATCACCAATCAGGTCGCAGAAGCCATCAATGATGTATTTGGCGGTTCTGTGGCAATTGCTCTGGATAGCCGGTCTGTTAGGGTGCGCGCACCTATGGACCCGTCTCAGAAAGTATCGTTTATCTCGATGCTTGAAAATATCGAGATTGAGCCTGAGCGGCAATCCGCAAAGGTAGTTGTGAATGCCAGAACAGGCACAATTGTTATTGGCGGTGATGTGCGTGTTACGCCTGCGGCTGTAACACATGGCTCGTTAACGGTGCGGGTAGAAGAAAATACAGATGTTACGCCAACAGGCAATCTTGCACTGGCAGATGGCGTGGCGGCTGCAACACCGGGCGATGCTGTTGAAACACCTGATACAGAGATAACAGTTGAAGAAGAGCCCGCCCGCGCCTTTCTGTTTGATCCGGGTGTCGAACTGTCGACCATTGTCGAGGCGATCAATTCGGTTGGTGCAAGTCCGGCTGATTTGGTGGCAATTCTTGAATCATTGCGTGAAGCAGGTTCGCTTCGTGCCGAGCTGGTTATCATATAGGAGGGCAATTATCATGGAAATCTCCTCTCCAAAAGCAGCTGAAGCCTATCTGATGAATGAGGAATATCAGCGCAAAAATGCGCCGAAAGACCTTCAGGAAGCAGCTGAATTTTTTGAAGCAATGTTTTTGAACCAGCTTATGACACAGTCTCGTCAGGCAAGTCTGGCAGACGATATTCTGGGCAGTCAGGCAGGTGACAAATATACCGACATGCTTGACCAGCATCGCTCCGAAGCGATGGCAAAACATGTAAATCTGGGCATTGCCGATGCTCTGATGCGCCAGTTTGGTGCCGCTGAAACTGAATAAAGGGATGTCTGGCTATGACCAGCCTGTTTGATGTTGGCAAATCTGCTTTGAACTCTTATCGCCAGTCGCTGGCGGTAACAGGGCAGAATATTGCCAATATTAATACCGAAGGATATAAGCGCCGCGAAGCCAGCCTTGAAGAGGTTGCCGGCTCGCAAGGTGGCGTTACATCGCTTGCCAACCAGACAGGGCTTGGGGTTCGTGTCAGTGATATTCGCCGCTCGTTTGATCAGTATCTGTTAGACCGCACACGCTC
>WTJO01000106.1 GCA_011524805.1 Alphaproteobacteria bacterium | reverse complement strand
GATATGCATCTGTTATAGGCTTCAATTTCAAAGACCAGCCCGTCCGCAATAGACAGGTCTTCTGCGCGTGCGATTGCCATTTTTGCCTGTCTTACTGCAACAGGGCCATTTGCGGCTATCGCTTCAGCCTTTTGTGTGACCACGGATAATAGCTGGTCTGCGGGCACAACCCCGTTAATCAGCCCCCATTCATGCGCCTCATCAGCACTAAACACAGCCCCTGTCAGGATAAGCTCTTTGGCGCGCCGGCTGCCAACTGCGCGCGCTAGATTCTGGGTGCCGCCCGCCCCCGGAATAATACCTAGCTTCACCTCTGTCTGGGCAAATCTGGCATGAGGTGCGGCATAGGCGAAATCAACCATCGATACAAGCTCGCATCCGCCGCCATAGGCGGCACCATTTATTGCCCCGATAATCACAATCGGACATCCCATAATGGCTCTTACCATCCGCTCATAGACAAGATGTTGTGAAAACCACGCATCATCACTCATCCCGTTGCGTTCTTTCAAATCGCCTCCTGCACAGAATGCCTTGGTGCCAGCCCCTGTCAGAATAACCACCCTGATATCCTGTTCAGGCGAATGGATGTTCATAGCCAGCGTCTCGAAACAGCGCACCAGATCTTCTGCCATTTCGGTGTTAAAGGCATTGGAAACCTCAATGCGGTTCATCTCGATTTTGAGTATATGCGCCCCCAGCATCTCGCATTGTAATGTTTTGAATGTCATATTCATGGTCAAATTCCTGTTAGATGAAGCAGATAAATTGAGCTGGCAGATACACGGCCTGCCACCAGCTATATCTCTATCACAGTGAGGAATGTCATTTGGCCTTGTCAAGTTCTGTCCTGTTTGCTGAAATATCCGGAGTGTAAATGTCACAAATCAGGAAAAGCCGAGCAGATGCAACCAACAGGATTAGAGGATGAGCTAAGCGGCATTACAGCCATTTGTATCGAACAGGCCGTAGCCGCGCCCTATTGCGGGTTGCTGATGGCGGATGCTGGTGCGCGCGTGATTAAAATAGAACGCCCCGAAGGTGATTTTGCGCGTGGCTATGATAACGGAGCTGACGGGCATAGCACCATCTTTATGTGGCTGAACAGGGGAAAGGAATCTATCTGCCTTAATCTGAAAGCAGATGACGATATGGCACTTTTGAAAAAGATGATTGATAAGGCCGATATTCTGGTCAGTAATCTTGCCCCCGGCACAGTCGAGAAAATGGGTCTTGTGGGCACGGCCTTGCGCCAGTCTAATCCGGGGCTGATTACCTGCCGGATTAATGGCTATGGCTCGCAGGGAGCTGCCGCACAGAAAAAGGCATATGATTTTCTTGTTCAGGGTGAAAGCGGCGTGGTGGCGGTGACAGGCACGCCCGAACATCCTGCCCGTGTCGGAGTGTCTCTGACTGATCTGTCCACAGGGCTGACGGCCTTTTCGGCTATTTTGCGTGCCTTGCATATGCGCTATCGCACGAACAAAGGCGTTGATCTGGAAATCAGTATGTTTGACGTAATGACAGACTGGATGAATATGGCCTTATGCGGGCATAGATATTTTGGCGGCGCGCCGGCACGCACAGGGCTGACCCATTCATTTGTTGCACCCTATGGTGGCTATCACTGCAAAGATGGCAAACAGGTGCTATTATCTATCCAGAATGACAGGGAATGGGTTGATTTCTGTGTCCATGTGCTGAAACAGCCTGAACTTGGCGAAGATCCGCGCTTTATTCATAATACAGACAGATACTCACATCGCGAGATTCTGGCAGAGATAATCAATGACTGTTTTTCAGCCTATCGTGCCGAAGATATTATCAGTCTGCTGGATGCTACCAGAATTGCCTGTTCGACCTTAAATGATGTGAAAGATGTGTCTGTACATCCATTTTTGAAAGAACGCCAGATTTCAATGGGCGAGGCAGTGATTGATATTGCCGATTTGCCGGTGCGGCGCAAACAGGGGTCTGTCAACAGGGCGCCGCTCAAAGGAGAGCATTCGGCACAACTTCGTAATGAATTTTCATAGCGCATTGACTATTGGCGGTTCGCATTATCAGGTTTGTGTGATTTTTTGAGGCAGGGATTAAACAATGAAATATACGCTATCACATAGCGAGATAAGAGATGGCATTATCAAATTGTGCCAGCAATTTGACGGCAGATACTGGCAGGAATGTGATGCACAATATGCCTATCCAGCCAACTTTGTGAATGCGCTGACACAGGAAGGCTATCTGTCTGCACTTATCCCCGAAACCTATGGCGGGCTGGGTCTGCCTCTATCGGCAGGGGCAGCGATTTTGGAAGAAATTCACAGATCAGGCGGCAATGCGGCGGCGTGCCATGCGCAAATGTATACGATGGGCACAGTGCTGCGCCATGGCTCAGATATTCAGAAACAGCGTTATCTGCCAGAGATAGCCTCTGGTGCACTAAGGCTTCAGGCTTTTGGGGTCACAGAGCCGGGTTCAGGCACAGATACAACTGCACTGCGCACCACCGCCATTAAAAAAGGTGACAATTATATTGTGAATGGCCAGAAAATCTGGACATCGCGTGCCGAGCATTCTGATTTGATGCTGCTGCTGGCACGCACCACACCCAAAGAACAGGTCAGCAAAAAGACAGATGGCTTAAGTGTATTTCTGGTGGATATGCGCGAGGTTGTCGGCACATCACTTACCATCAAGCCTGTCCGCACCATGATGAATCATGCCACAACCCAGTTATTTTTTGATGATATGGCTGTGCCTGCCGCCAATCTTATCGGAGAGGAGGGCAAAGGGTTTCGCTATATTCTGTCCGGCATGAATGCAGAGCGGATGCTGATTGCCGCAGAATCTATCGGGGATGCAAAATTCTTTATCGAACAGGCAACTGCCTATGCGGGCGAGCGTGAAGTATTTGACCGGCCGATTGGCAAGAATCAGGGCGTGCAATTTCCAATCGCCCGCGCCTATGCAGATATGCGGGCTGCCGAACTGATGCTTGCAGAGGCATTACGTCTATATGAAGATGGGCAATCGCCCGGAGAAGAAGCAAATATTGCAAAGATGCTGGCAGCAGATGCGGCGATGGCGGCAGGTGAGGCCTGTATCCAGACATTTGGCGGGTTCGGCTTTGCATCTGAATATAATATTGAGCGGAAATATCGTGAGGCTCGGCTCTATCAGGTAGCGCCGATATCTACAAATTTGATTCTCAGCTATATCGCAGAACATGTTCTGGGGATGGACAGATCATACTAGCGCACCCATTCTGAAAAAAGGAGACAGACATGACAGAGTGCACATCTTATGACCTTGTTGAATGGGGTGAAGATTTCAAAAAAAGCCAGCATAAGATAGCCTCGCCAACAGGCAAAGAGGTTCTGGTCAAGGTGACAGCCGCCGGCCTGTGCCATTCCGATCTGCACATCAGAAAGGGCTTTATGGATCTGGGGGAGCGCGGCAAGCTGACCTTTGTGCAGAGAGGCGCAACCTTGCCCTTAACGCTAGGCCATGAAATTGCCGGCGAGGTTGAGGCTGTCGGTGCGGATGTTACAGATATTACGGTCGGGCAGAAAGTCATTGTGTTCCCGTGGATTGGCTGTGGTGACTGTCTTGCCTGTTCAGAAGACAGGGAAAGTGACTGTACGGCGATGCGTATTATCGGGATTCACCGCAATGGCGGCTTTGCCAGCCATGTGATGGTGGATGATGAAAAATTTGTGATCGATATTACCGGCATGGATGCCGCCACTGTCGCACCCTATGCCTGTTCGGGGCTAACGGTCTATAA
>WTJO01000057.1 GCA_011524805.1 Alphaproteobacteria bacterium | reverse complement strand
TTTTCTGTCTTTGTCACTGCCAATGTGCCATCAGCATTCTGAACCAGCCAGCACCAGCCTGCGCCAAACTGGCCAGCCCCTGCGGCGCTAAACTGTTCTTTGAAGGCGTCAACAGACCCAAACTGGTCAGTCAGCGCAGCTTCAAGCTCGGACGGCATCGCCTGTCCGCCAGCGCCCATCATTTCCCAGAACTGGATATGGTTCCAGTGCTGTGAGGCATTGTTGAAAATGCCATTCTGCGCCACAGCGCCAGCATCATATGTGCCTGTGATAATCTGTTCTAGCGATTTGGATTCCCATTCAGTGCCTGCGATCAGCTTGTTGCCATTATCAACATAGGCTTTGTGGTGCAGATCATGATGGAACTCTAATGTTTCCTGACTCATGCCTGCGCTGGCTAGCGCATCATAAGCATAGGGCAGTTCTGGTAGTTCAAATGCCATAATTTTCTCCTCAGCGGGTATGTTAAAAACCGGTTGGCGCATATATCAGCGCAAGGGTGCGCCTGCTATTTGCGGGATATGATAAAAGATATGCACCATGCAGGTAAAAAGATAAACCCATTTCTTAAAAATCAAGTCGTATCTGCCCCCGACCATGCCGACAGCGCGGATAGGCTAGCAGCAGGGGTGTAACCCCCCACCACTTTTTTTGATGATTTATAAATATTGACCCGTGCTAACTATTCAGCAATCTGATCAGCGATGAGGTATCATTCCTGCCAAAGCCTTTGTTAGACAGGGCTTTATAGAATTGTGCCACGGTTGCCGTGACAGGCAGTTCAGCCCCGTTATTGGCGGCTTCTGCCAGACAGATTTTCAAATCTTTAATCATCCAGTCGACCGCAAAGCCAAAGTCAAATTCGTCTCTGACCATGGTGGTGCCGCGATTTTCCATCTGCCATGACTGGGCTGCCCCGCCTGAGATAACGCCAAGCACCTTATCCATATCAAGATCGGCTTTCTGGCCAAAATTGAGCGCTTCTGACAGCCCCTGAACCAGCCCTGCGATACAAATCTGGTTGACCATCTTGGTCAGCTGGCCTGCCCCTGATGCGCCCATCAGCGTCACACGCGCACCATAGCATGCCATCAACGGCTCGGCACGCGCATAGGCCGCCTCATCACCGCCGCACATCACCGTCAGCTTGCCATTTTCTGCACCAGCCTGACCGCCTGACACAGGCGCATCAATAAAATGCAGACCGGCTGCAGTGGCGGTGGCATAAATCTCTCTTGCGACATCTGCCGAGGCGGTGGTGTTATCAATAAAAACGGCCTCTTTCTGCATGGATGAAAAGGCACCATTCTCGCCAGTTGTCATCTGGCGAACATCATCATCTTCACCGACACAGGCAAAGATAAATTCAGCCTCTCTGGCCGCTTCAGCAGGCGTTGCAGCAGAGGCACCGCCATGCTGTGCCACCCAACTTTCTGCTTTTGCAGCTGTGCGGTTAAATACGGTCACCTCATGCCCTGCGGCCGCCAGATGCCCTGCCATCGGGTATCCCATGACGCCTAATCCTAGAAATGCGACTTTTGCCACCGAATTGTCTCCTTATCCAAGGTCTATGGTATGTTTACGCAATAATGATGACAGCCCTTTTGTGCCGGTGCAAGCAATCAGCCCTTTTTTCGGTATTGTTTAGCCAGAGTTGGTGATATGCTATCTTTCGACAGGATTAACGGACTCTCCATCCACGCATTATGGGACAAAAGCATGTCGGTGCTAACAGGAACAGACCATATTGATATTCTGATCTCCGAGACAGAGATCAAGGCACGTATCAACCATCTGGCAAAAGAAATAACGCATCAATTCAAAGATACCGAAAAGCTGGTTGTTGTTGGCCTGTTGCGTGGTTCATTTATTTTTATCGCCGATCTGGTACGCTGTATGAACCTGCCGCTAGAAGTCGATTTCATCACCGCCTCCAGCTATGGTGACGAGATGGAATCAAGCCGGCAGGTGCGTATTCTCAAAGACCTTGAGACCACTATCAAGGACAGAGATGTGCTGGTAGTAGAAGATATTATCGATACTGGCCACACGCTTTATCAGGTGATGGATATTCTGCGCACCAGACAGCCTGCCAGCCTGAAAGTCTGCACCTTGCTGAACAAACCCTCAAGACGCGAGATAGAGGTAGATATTGACTGGGTAGGCTTTGATATTCCAGATGAATTTGTCATCGGATATGGTATTGACTATGCCCAGCAGGGGCGCAACATGCCCCATATCGGCTATGTCAGAAAGTCCGGCTAGCTTAGAATATCTGGCTGGCGGGATAACCTAGGACAGCATCGCCTCTTCAAACGGATAGCTGGACAGACATTCTGCTCCGGTCTGTGTGACCACTATCTGTTCTTCCAGCTTGACCCCCTCAGCACCGCCCTCTGCCCCGATATAGGCTTCGATACATAAGGTCATGCCTGTTTCCAGCGCACCAGAATAGCCATGCGCCTCAAGATCTTCTGGATAGCGAATACAGGGATATTCGTCACACAGCCCGATACCATGCGCAAATACGCCATATCTCAGCGCCCTAAACTCTTCAGGCAGGCGGTGGGATTTGTTGGTAAATTCTTCAAAACTCAGCCCCGGCCTGACAAGCCCTATATTGGTCTGGATATGCTCATAGGCTATCTGGTATAGCCGCTTCTGCTCGTCTGTGGGCGCAACATCGCCAACAATCCAGCTACGCGAAATATCACAGCAATAGCCATAGGTAGAAACCAGATCGGTATCAAAGGCCAGTATCTCGCCTGCTTCCATCCGGCGCGGGCCTGATTCCTGAAACCACGGATTTGTGCGTGGACCCGAAGCCAGCAATCTGGTTTCAATCCACTCGCCACCACGCGCTATATTGCCGCGATGCAATTCTGCCCATACTTCATTTTCAGTAGCCCCGGGGCGCATGGCCGCGCGCATCTCGTCCATCGCCCGCTCACAGGCATGAATCGCACAGCGCATGGCATTTAGCTCATTTTCATTTTTGATTGAACGGGCATGTTCTGTCAGCATCTGACCTTGCAGCACCTCTATGCCGCGCGTCTTGAAGGCGGCATAGCCCACATGCTCTATCTTATCTATGGCAAGCCGTTGATTTGTGCCTGCATGTTCTGCCATCAGCCCGATAATTTCATCTGCAAAGGCATCTGCGTGGGCATCTGTCCTGTCGCCTGTCTCGAAATAGAAAAATGATGCCCCGCCGCGCACCTCGCCGACAAGTGGCAGATGAGATGACAGATGCTCACAGGAATGAAAATCAAACAGAATGACCTTGCCCTGTGGCGGCACAAAACAGGCACGCGCTGCATTATGCGCAATCCATAGCTGCATGTTTGACGTATCTGTTGCATAACGGATATTAAGCGGATCAAATAATAGCAATCCAGCACAGTCATGTTCGATAATTTTCTGCTGTAGACGCGCCAGCCTGTATTCCCGCAAAGCAGGCATATCAGGCACTGTTAGCCCTGCCGCCGCCCATTCATCATAGGCCAGTTTGGTAGGGCCTATTTCAATTCTGTCATTTTCATTAGGTGTACCATCTGCCAGAAGATGACTTTTTCTGGACGGGTCAATTTTTCTGTTCGAACCAACTATCAGTGAATCCATCATAGCATGCTCCAAAAAAGACGAAATTTTTGTCTGCTGTGCCGCCAGATTAATCATGCCATATCAGCACATCCCCCCGCCAGCATGGTGACCATGTCACACCCCAGAAGCGTGACAGATACAATAGCCAAAAAAAAACACATGAGCGACACAACTCGCCCACTTTGTCGAA
>WTJO01000034.1 GCA_011524805.1 Alphaproteobacteria bacterium | reverse complement strand
GATGGCGCACCCGAGAGGATTCGAACCTCTGACCTCTGCCTTCGGAGGGCAGCGCTCTATCCAGCTGAGCTACGGGTGCTTTGATGTCACAATACAACTTATTCACAAAACTGTGGAAGCATTTTTTCCCAAGACCAATATAGGGTAGGGTTGTATCCTATGTTATGCGGAAGGTAAAATCATATATGTTCACGCTTTGTCAAAAAACGGATGATGAAATCCTCAATATTATAGAGCCACTCATAGATAACATGTTGGCAGGTTCAACAGAACGGAACCACTCCAAACATGTGGCAGATTTCACAAACCGTCTGAAAGTGATTGTAACAGAAGAGAATTTATCGCGCCAATGTGAGGATTATCAAAATCATCTGGGCTATTTTGCGCGCCGTGAATTTGTATCACTCTTCAGGCGCAAATATTCTTTGGCGGCGACTTGGCGATTGTTTTTTACAAAATCTGAAGATGAATTTGTGCTTGAGGCGATGTTTGTTGAGCGTGATGGCAAATTGCAAATAGACCACTGTATGATCTTTTGATGTCTAACAACTTGTTTGACGAAAACCTTTTGCAAGCGAGCGCATTAAGGGCTTATAACTGTAGCAATTAATTCTTTGCTATTAAGTCTGTTAATTGCTCAGGCGTCTAATGGTATTTTCTAAAAATGAGGGGTTTATAGTTATGTCAGATATTCACGCAAACAGCTCTGATACTGATGATATGACAGTCACAACAACAGCCATGCGTGTTTCATGTAACGGCGGAGGTGGCGCACTTGGCCATCCTTTGATATGGTTAAATATTGGCGAGGACAACGCAGTAACATGTCCCTATTGTTCGCGTCACTTCATCAAGACTGAAGAGGAAAATTAAGTAATTACAATGGCCATTGACGCTTCTGATAAGCTCGTCCTGATTGATGGGTCTGGATATATTTTTAGAGCATTTCATGCATTGCCGCCAATGACGCGCAGTGATGGGACGCCGGTAAATGCTGTTTTTGGCTTCACAAAAATGTTGCTAAAGCTGGTGGATGATATCAAGCCACATTCAGTGGCTGTCATATTTGATGCTGGGCGCGTGACATTCCGAAATGAAATTTATCAAGATTACAAAGCGAATAGATCAGACCCGCCAGATGAGTTGGTGCCGCAATTTGCGTTGGTAAGGGACGCCGCGCACGCCATGTCATTGCCTGTGATAGAAATGTCAGGTTTTGAAGCAGATGACGTCATAGCAACTTATGCCAGATTGGCAAGGGATGAAGGTCGAAAGACTGTGATCGTCTCATCTGACAAAGATCTAATGCAACTCGTTAATGATGACGTCGAAATGCTAGACCCAATGAAACAGCGTCGTATTGGCAGAGACGAGGTGTTTGAAAAATTTGGCGTTGGCCCTGAGCATGTTGTTGACGTGCAATCTCTAGCAGGTGACAGCACTGATAATGTGCCAGGGGTGCCAGGCATTGGCGTTAAAACAGCTGCTGAATTAATTGGGCAATTTGGCTCACTAGATGCGCTACTTGATGGTGCAGAGACAATTAAACAGCCAAAACGACGTCAAAACCTGATTGAATTTGCTGAGATGGCGCGTATTTCGCGCAAGCTTGTCCGGCTGAGTAATGATGTTGATGTGCCGACCGCTGTGAGTGATTTAAAGACACCAGCTCGTGATTTAGAAAAATTACAAGATTTTATAACAGAGCAGGGTTTTAAATCCTTAATGCCATCTGTTGGCTTAACGCCACAAGCTGGTGCGCAACAAAATTCAGACGCAGCCAATCCACAAGAAATAGCGCCGCCAAAAGTGGCAACAACAGATTATCAACTTATCACCGATCTAGAAGATTTAGCATCTTGGGTATCAGCGGCGCGTCATCAAGGATTTGTTGCTGTAGATACAGAAACAACAAGCATCACGGCCTCACAAGCATCTCTTGTTGGCGTATCGATGGCGCTAGCGCCCGGCAAAGCATGTTATATTCCATTGCGCCATAAGAATGCTGGTGATGCCCAAGATGGTCTGTTTGCATTAGAACAGCCCACTGCCACTATCAATCAATGCGATTTTGACGGCGCAATGAGTTTGTTAAAGCCTCTTTTCGAAGATTCTGCCGTATTGAAAATTGGGCACAATTTAAAATACGACTTTCACGTCTTGGCGCGGTCGGAAAATGGCGGCGCTAGATTACACCCTGTCGATGATACAATGTGTATGTCTTATGTGCTGGATACAGGGCGTGTGCCACGCCATAATCTTGATGTTTTGGCTGATCACTGGCTCGGTCATAAAACGATCAAATATGAAGATCTATGCGGTAAGGGTAAATCACAGATAGGCTTTGATGCTGTTTTGCCGGAAGATGCGCTAGATTATGCCGCAGAGGATGCTGATATCACAATGCGCTTATGGCAAATGTTAAAACCGCGCCTAGCACGAGAAGGGGTCTCGTCAGTATATGAGCGCCTTGAAAGACCGTTAGTTAGCGTGTTGGCAGATATGGAAGCTGCTGGCATTGCCATAGATGACGGATTTTTACGTCGTTTATCAAATGATTTTGCCACGCGCATTGCGGGGCTAGAAGCTGAAATACATGAGCTGGCAGGGGTCAGTTTTAATATTGCATCTCCAAAACAATTGGGCGAAATTCTATTTGATAAAATGGGACTAGAGGGCGCTAAAAAATCGAAGACTGGCGCCTATTCAACAGGCGCAGACGTCTTAGAAGAATTAGCAAGCCAAGATATTGCGATAGCTCAAAAAGTTCTTGATTTCAGACAATTGTCAAAGTTGAAATCAACCTACACCGATGCGTTAGTAGAGTCGCTTCACCCTGCAACAAGGCGTGTTCATACATCTTATTCAATGGTGGGGGCATCGACAGGGCGTCTGTCGTCATCTGATCCTAATTTGCAAAATATACCCATTCGCACATCAGAAGGCAGGCAAATTAGGGAAGCTTTCATTGCCAAAGATGGTTTTAGCCTTATCTCTGCCGACTATAGTCAAATCGAATTGCGCCTTGTTGCTCATGTAGCTGGTGAAGAGACAATGCTATCAGCCTTCAGGGATGGGGTTGATATTCACAGTCAAACAGCTTCTGAGGTATTTGGCATTCCAATAAATGAATTAGATAGCGAAACAAGACGAAAAGCCAAAGCCATTAACTTTGGTATCATCTATGGCATTTCTGCCTTTGGCTTGGCGCGCCAGCTATCTATTCCACGAGGAGAGGCGCAAGATTACATCAAGGCCTATTTTGCAAGGTTCCCGGGCATTCAGGCCTATATGGAAGAGACAAAAATTAAGGCAAGAGATGATAAATTTGTTGAGACGCTATTTGGTAGGCGTATCCATATTACTGATATCGCCTCTTCTAACCCAAATATGCGCCAGTTTGCAGAGCGCCAAGCAATCAATGCACCTATTCAAGGTAGTGCTGCTGATATTATCAAAAGAGCTATGATAGCATTGCCTGCTGTGATTGCTAGCTCTGGCTTGGATATAAAGATGTTATTACAGGTTCATGATGAATTGATATTCGAGGTGCCAGATGAGCAGGCAGAGCGCGCATCTGCGTTAATCCGCGAAGTTATGGAAACAGCCCATAAGCAAGTGATATCGTTAAATGTGCCTCTGGTTGCTGAAGCTGGTATTGCAAAAAATTGGGCACTGGCGCACTAGCGATAAGTTAGGTCCATCTGCCTAATTTTTGACAAATTTATGTCATGATGTTTCCACAGCTCTAGCATAGGCTTTATCATGTAACATGGTAATACTGATTTGAAGCTGGAGAAAACGATGAAAAAAAGGCTCGCATTAGTCGATGATGACCAAAATATCCTAACCTCTGTGTCACTGGCGCTAGAATCTGAAGGGTATGAAGTAGATCGCTATACCGATGGCGAACAAGCCTTGCAGGGTTTATCGAGACGCCCAGCTGATCTTGCCATCTTAGATATCAAGATGCCACGAATGACTGGCATAGAATTGCTTGAAAAATTACGTGCAAAATCCAGTATGCCAGTGATTTTTTTAACAAGTAAAGATGATGAACTAGATGAAGCATTAGGGTTAGGGCTTGGCGCAGATGACTATATCACGAAACCATTTTCCCAACGTTTGTTGCTAGCGCGGATACAAGCAGTGTTGCGTAGAGCCAGTGCCAGCGAGAATCCATCAACAAACACGAACATTATTCGTCATGGCGATTTGATGCTTGATGCAGAACGTCATTTGGTCCAGTGGAAAGACAAAGATGTCAAACTCACTGTGACTGAATTTCTGCTATTACACTCTTTGGCCGCAAGACCAGGTCACGTCAAAAATAGAGATCAACTGATGGATTCTGCCTATGGAGAGTCTGTATTTTTGGACGATAGAACCATTGATAGTCACATAAAAAGACTGCGCAGAAAGTTTAAAGCTGTTGATGATAGCTTTGATCAAATTGAAACGCTCTATGGCATAGGCTATCGTTATAAAACAGAACAACAAACTGATTGACCATAGCTATGAGACTGTTGCCAAAAATTCGGTTTCCAAAGTTATTTTCAAGACTGTCAGCACGCATATTAGCTTTGATGTTGCTGCCATTATTATTGTTCATGATAGGATTGTTTTCAGTTGGACAATATAAAAAGGTTCTTATTACCGCCGAATTAGATGCGCTTCAAAGACAGGGTGTTGTCCTTGCACGTTCACTTGCATTAGCAGAAGTTGAATGGCAAAAAACATCAGGCCAAACGACAAATCGTAATCTATCGAAAGAGACAATGAAGCAGCTTTTGCCTCTCGTTGGCTATGGGTCTGAATTACGAGCCCGCGTTTTTCAACCAGACGGAAGATTAGCTGCTGATACAGCACGAGATGGATTATCCTCAGGACAAGTAAGCTTGCGTATTAGGCGCCATCAAGAGATGCGTCATCAATTCGAGGATATTGTGTCATCCACATTAAACCGCCTCGCATCTTTATTTGATACAAGTAGGCCTCTACCTACGCGAGAGTTGCGCCGTTTACGAAGAGCGGCACAATTTGGCGATATCGAAAATGCTTTGCGCGGCGGTGTCCAGCGCAACGTATTTTTAAACCGCGAACGCCAGATGGTACTGTCTGTGGCAGTGCCTGTTCAGGATGTAAGAATGGTAAGAGGTGCTTTACTGCTAACGACTAGCGGTGGTGGCATTGATAATGAAATACGCCAAGTGCAATGGTTTTTCTTGCAATTATTCGGCATGATCACACTCATTACAATAGCACTTGCTATCTATCTCGCTCGATCAATAACAACACCAATTACGAAGCTTGCTAGAGCGGCAGATACATTACGCATCAGTCATGATGGCGCTCCATTACTGCGCTTGCCAGATCGTAATGATGAAATTGGAGAGTTATCTGCTGCCTTAACCCAAATGACAGATGAATTGCAAAGACGCATCCAAGCAACAGCTGGTTTTGCAGCAGATGTGTCTCATGAGCTTAAAAACCCACTAACATCTCTGCGGTCAGCTGTTGAGACAGTGTCGCGTATTGAAGATGCAGGTCAGCAAAAGAAATTAATGGATATCATATTAGCAGATGTTGGCAGGCTTGATCGCCTGATATCAGATATTTCACTTGCAAGTCGCATAGATGTTGAACTTCACAAAACATTACCTGAGGCGATGGATATTGTGCCATTTATTGATAATTGGGCCACAGCGTCTATACAGAGATTCCATGATGTCTCGATTTCATACGTCGGCCTAGCAGATAAAGAAATTGTGCCGGTTAGAATGTTGCCTGGGCGCATTGCTCAAATTTTGGACAACATACTTCATAATGCGATAAGCTTTTCCCCTGACGGTGGTAAGATCCAGATAAAGGCACAGGTCGATAGAAGCAGTGTTTCTATTTCAATAGAGGATGATGGGCCAGGTATACCAGAAGCAAAGTTGAATGCGATTTTTGACAGATTTTACACTGAACGCCCCTCAACAGAAGCATTTGGAAATCATTCAGGGCTAGGCCTGTCCATATCACGTCAAATAGCTACCGCCCATAATGGTACGATCAGCGCTGAGAATCGTAATAAAGGTGGGGCGCGGTTTATTTTGATGCTACCCTTGAGCGAGATGCAATCAGATAAAACAAAGGACTAGTATGACAGAAGTAAATTTACCATCTTTTATTCTTATTACTGGTCAGGCCGGCGCTGGGCATTCTACGGCTCTGAAAATCCTTGAAGATGAAGGATATGTCACCGTTGATAATCTTCCTATGGCACTTGTTGATCAACTGGTGGCAATTGAAGTGGAAACGGGTCGGCGTAAATTGGCTATCTGCATTGATGCTAGGACATCTGGTTTTGATAAGGTGGCATTGGAACGGCTAATTAAGAATTCAAAATCAAAATTTGGTGATGCCTCAAAAGTCATTCACTTGAGTGCATCGCGTAATGAGTTAGCGCGCCGTTATCAATCAACACGCCGCACACACCCCCTTGCCAAAAATAATGTCATAGAAGAGGCTATTCTGTTTGATCAAGAACAGATGATGCAAATATTGCCTTTTGCTGATGTGGCGATTGATACAACATCCATCTCCCCAACTGCGTTACGTCAAGCTCTGCTAGATGGGCTTCAAATCAGCGATGAAGAGGGGATAACAGTTGAGCTTATGAGTTTTGCCTATAAAAATGGCGTGCCTGATAACGCAGATTACGTATTTGATGTCAGATTCCTTCGCAACCCTCATTGGGAACCTGAATTAAGAGAAAAAACAGGGGAAGACAAATCTGTGATGGATTATATAACATCTGACCAAGGGTTTGAGATGTTTTTTGAGCCACTAAAAAAAATCAGTGAGCTAGTTTTAGAGCGGGCACGTAAAGATGGAAGACCATATGTGCGCATCGCTTTTGGTTGCACTGGTGGAAAGCACCGCTCGGTAGCTGTTTCAAAAAGTTTTGCATTATGGCTATCGAAAGACGGGCATAATGTATCACTAGTGCATCGAGAGCTAGCGCAGTAAGTTTGAGTGCAGTGCAGGCGATTTGCCAAAAGAAAATATTCTTTTTGTTATCGAGAAAATCTGCTAAAAGCACGACGGAATAAAAAGGTAGCTTTAATGTTGCCGGCTATCTTTTAAAAAAGGAATTGTTGTTATGTCTCAAGATTACATCATCACAGATATTGGCCTTGCTGATTGGGGTCACAAAGAAATTTCGATTGCTGAGAGTGAAATGCCAGGTCTTATGGCGCTTCGTGATGAGTATAAGGGACAGCAACCTCTAAAGGGTGCTCGTTTGACTGGTTGTCTTCATATGACAATTCAAACAGCTGTTCTGATTCAGACGCTTGCTAAATTAGGCGCAGATATTCGCTGGTCATCTTGTAATATTTTCTCAACACAAGATCAGGCTGCCGCTGCTATTGCAGACTCAGGCATTCCTGTATTCGCGAAGAAGGGTGAAACTCTTGCAGAATATTGGGAATATGTAGATCGCACATTTGATTGGCCGGATGGAAAACCATCTAACATCATCCTAGATGATGGCGGTGATGCAACAATGTATATTTTGCTAGGTGCGCGCGCTGAGGCTGGTGAAGCCATCCTTGAGCATCCTGCTTCTGAAGAAGAAGAATATCTGAAAGCGCAAATGCAAAAGCGTCTAGCGTCAAGCCCGGGCTGGTTTACGATGCAGCGCGACGCCATTACAGGTGTATCAGAAGAGACAACCACTGGTGTCTTGCGTTTGTATCAGCTTGCTGAAAAAGGTCTTCTACCTTTCCCAGCAATCAATGTGAATGATTCTGTAACAAAATCAAAATTTGATAATCTATATGGCTGTCGTGAATCACTGGTTGATGGCATCAGACGCGCCACAGATGTAATGCTGGCCGGCAAGGTTGCGGTTGTATGCGGCTATGGTGATGTTGGCAAAGGATCTGCTGCTTCGCTTCGTCAGGGCGGCGCGCGTGTGATGGTAACAGAAATTGATCCTATCTGTGCGCTTCAGGCGGCGATGGAAGGCTATGAGGTGGTGACCATGGAACAGGCCGCGTCAAAAGCAGATATTTTCGTGACAGCCACAGGCAATAAAGATGTCATCAATCTTGATCATATGCGCGAGATGAAAGACAGGGCAATTGTGTGCAATATTGGCCATTTTGATAATGAAATCGATGTGGCGTCCCTGCAGAATATGGCATGGCATGAGGTAAAGCCGCAGGTAGATGAAGTTGAATTTCCTGATGGCAAGCGCATGATCCTGCTGGCAAAAGGCAGGCTGGTCAATCTTGGCTGTGCCACTGGCCACCCGTCATTTGTGATGTCAGCCTCATTTACAAATCAGGTGCTTGCCCAGATTGAACTCTGGACAAAGGGCGATGACTACAAGCCGCAGGTTTATACATTGCCGCGTCATCTTGATGAAAAGGTCGCTGCTCTGCATCTTGAGAAGGTCGGAGCCACGCTGACTAAACTGCGTGAAGAACAGGCAAGCTATATTGGTGTTGAACAGCAAGGACCGTTCAAATCTGATCAATATCGTTACTAGGCAGGCTGAAAGCTGATATGGCTATCAGATGCCAGCTTGACACTGTCGAAGACACCAAAATAGTAGCAGCCTGCGTCGCCGAGCTGTTTGCCGGCGATGGTCAGGGCGCACAGACCATCTGCCTGAGGGGCGGGCTAGGTGCAGGTAAGTCTGAGTTTGCACGCCATGTCATAAGCTGGTTATGTGATGTTGATATAGCAGAGATCCCCAGCCCTACCTTTACGCTTGTTCAGCATTACCAGACCCATGGCGGGCGCGAGCTCTGGCACATGGATTTATACCGGCTTACCCATCCTGACGAGATATGGGCGCTTGGCGTTGAACAGGGTTTTGAGATAGCCCTGTGCCTGATTGAATGGCCAGACAGAATAGAGCCATATCTGCCACACAATAGGATAGATATAGACATAGCGTTTTCAGATAGCGCAGATGAAAGCCGTATCATGGATATTGATGCCAAAGATACAGGCTGGCTGGCAGGGCTGGCAGATGCATTTGGCCATACCGCACTTAGATTTAGCCATTTAGAATAATACCGCTAGCCCCCCTCTAGCCTTTATGATCACAGCTTGATATTCTTGTGTGTTCCTATCACAATCAAGGTAGTGTTTTGCCTATAAATGACAGAGTCTAGCAACAACATATTCGGCCGAAGCATGGATGCAAGTCTGAGCCAGTCCGGCCTGTTCACAATCAAGGCTGGACACGGCTTTGCCGAGATGCTTGTGCGTGGTATCTGTGCGCGCGCCGGTTCTGCCGAAGCGCTTGCAACATGGCGAATCTATCTGCCCTCACACCGTGCCTGCCAGACAATTCAGGCCGCCTTTCTAGAGTATATGGATGGCCAGCCAGTGATGCTGCCTTCGCTTATGCCGCTGGGTGAGGGGGATGAGCTTACCGAAGAGATTTTTGACGAGATAGTCTCAGGCCACACACAGATTCTGCCTGCCGAAATCAGCACAACCCAGCGCCAATTTATGCTGGCTCGTCTGATTGGCGCGATGCGGATTGGCGGGAAGAATATCAGCCAGAAACAGGCGCTGATACTGGCCGCAGATCTGGCGCGGCTGATGGATCAGATGCGTCAGGCTGATATTACAGCCGAGCAGCTGGATCAGATTATCCCTGACAGATTTTCAACTCACTGGCAGGATATTGTCCGCTTTCTGGATATTATCATGCGGCTCTGGCCAGAGTTGCTAGGCAGACTGGGCAGACTGGACCCTGTCGAAAAAAAGCTTAAAATTGTGGAGATGCTGACAAATAGCTGGCAGACATCGCCGCCCGCCCATCCGGTTGTGATAGCTGGCTCAACAGGCTCTCTGCCAAGTACGCTTAAGATGATGCGGGCTGTACTTGGTTTGCCAGCCGGAATGGTGGTGTTGCCGGGGCTGGCAAACCAGATAGATTCTGATGATGATATTGATGCAATTTCCACTGATTCAGGCCACCCACAGCATCAGCTATTCAGCCTGTTAGAACAGCTTGATATGCGCCCCTCTCAGGTAGCTGATTTCTGTGCAGAGGCAGACACACAGACAGGGTCTAATATGCTGCAGCGCAGGGCGCTATGGCAGGAAGTATTCCGCCCCTACCGCCAGACCCATTTATGGCGGCGCTCAGATAAAGGCCAGACCAGCCTGTCCGAACAGGCCGTTGAGGGGATATCGCTAATGGGCTGTCGTGACAGGTATCATGAAGCCGATATTATTGCCGGTCTAATGCGCAAAACGCTTGAGTCAAAACAGAAAACAGCCCTGCTTGTAACGCCGGACAGAAAGCTGGCACGCGGGGTGCGTGCCGCCCTGCTACGCTGGGGGCTGGATGTAGAAGATAGCGCTGGCGAGCCATTGGGACAGTCCCGCACAGGCAGCTATCTTGGCCTTGTTGCGCAATGGGCATGCACTGGCGGGGACGCGCATAGATTGCTGGCACTTGCCAAGCATAAATTCGCCTCTGGCGGGCTGGAGATGGCGGCCTTTAACCGCCAGATAAGGCGGATTGAAACCGCCATTTTGCGACGTACATTACCTTCTGCAGGTGCAGAGGCCATCGCAACCTATCTTGACGAGTTTGATGATGATGGCAGGCTAGCTGACTTTTATCGTGCCCATATCCTTGCCCCGCTTCAGCCTCTGGCCGAGGTGATGGCATTGCCTTCTGCCTCCTTAAGCCAGCTTGCCGATGCTCATGGTAAATCAGCAGAAATGCTGGCACAGACAGACCAGCAGGATGAGGCGTTACTGACATTATGGGGTGAGGCAGATGGGAGAATCGCTGCCCAGCTATTATCAGAAATGGCCTTATATGGCGATGATATTATGCTGAAACCGTCTGAATATGCAGAGTATTTTCAACAGCTTGCTGCCAATATTCCGGTCAGGAAAAAATGGCGTAGCCATCCACGGCTGGCAATTCTGGGCACTGTTGAAGCCCGTATGCAATCTGCCGATCTGGTGATATTGGGCGGGCTGAATGAGGGTATATGGCCACCTGCGCCTGATACCAGCCCATGGATTAATCAGGAGATAAGAGGCGCGCTTGGCCTGCCGGACAGGCACTGGCGGACAGGGCTATCAGCACATGATTTTTTCATGCTGGCACATAGCCCGAATCTTGTCATCACACGCTCTGAAACAGCAGATGAAGGCACCGCAACTGCCAGCAGATGGTGGCAGCGTCTTGAGGCCGTTCTGCTCGCCACCAGACTGGATAGGCGGCTATACTCACGACTGCCAGCAGATATTCAGGCAGGGTTTGAGGGGCTGGTACCAGACGCTGCAAGCCCGTGCCAGATGCCGGCGCCATGCCCTGCGCTATCGGTGCGTCCACGCACATTATGGGCAACAGATATGGATGTGCTGATATCTGATCCTTACGCGATTTATGCTAAATATATTCTGGGGCTAAGGCCACTTGATGATGTTGACAGGCCGGCAGATGCGGCATTGCGTGGCACGATTTTTCATGATTGTCTGGCAACGTTTCTGGCCGCCTATCCGGATGGAGATTTACCAGATGATGCGCAAGGCAGGCTTGAATCGATTGCCGATCACTATTTTTCAGCCTATGCCAGCAATGTAAAGATAACGCGCTTCTGGCGTGCCAGCTTCAGCCAGATTGCGCGCTGGTTCATTGAACAGGAAACAGAGCGGCGGAAATATATCACCTACAGCCTGACAGAAGTGAAGGGCAAGATAGATATTGATGTGGATGAGGGGGCTGTTAGTATTGGCGCGAAAGCAGACAGGCTGGATTTCACCGCTGATAATCTGTGCCATGTGATTGATTATAAAACAGGCACACCGCCAACAAAGGCGCAGGTCACTAAAGGCCGAGCAACCCAGCTTATGATCGAGGCCTTTATAGCCAGAGCAGGTGCATTTGATGGCCAGAATGATACAGGCTCAGTCGAGATTGACAGGCTGGAATATTGGCAGCTATCTGGCAAGGAACAACTTGCAGGCCAGATAAAAGATGTCACTCCGACAGCATTTGATCCTGACAGCTATTTTGAGGATTTAACTTCGCTTATCAGATGGTTTGATAATCCTGCAGCAAGCTATCCAAGCGAGCCTGATAGCCAGAACAGGCCACGGTTTTCAAATTACCGGCATCTTGCCCGTGTCAGAGAATGGCGACGCCATGAGGTAGGGGATGATGACAAATAATTCCTATGGTCAGAATAGCCCTGCCTATAAAGAGGCAGTAAGGCGGCAGGCAGAGGCAACTTCGCCTGAAAATTCTGTATTTGTGTCAGCCAATGCAGGCACTGGCAAAACCCATGTGCTGACAAACAGGGTGCTCCGGCTTCTGCTAAGTGGGGCATCACCCGATACGATTTTATGTGTGACCTATACCAAGGCCGCGGCTGCAGAAATGCGCTTCAGACTGTCAGAAAAATTACAGAAATGGGCTGTGTGTGATCAGGCTGAATTACGCGAAGACCTGTTTAATATGGGTGAAGAAAGACCAACCCAGCAACAGCTAGCGCGTGCAAGAGAGCTATTTGCCTATATTCTGGATTTTGGCGATAGCCCGCGTATTGATACGCTGCATTCTTTCTGTCAGCATATTTTGCGGCGCTTTCCTGTTGAAGCTGATGTCACACCGTTTTTTGAGATGATCTCCGAAGAGGATAGTGACAGCCTGTTAAGCCAGTCATTTCTGGAGATTGTGGATGATGCCTATCGGCTGAACAGCCCGCTTGTCGCATCGATCAGCTTTCTGATTGATAATGGGCAGGCAGAACAGATTCTATCTCATCTAAGATCAGTATTATCAGATAGAAAGATGATTGCCGGACTGGCTGAATCGCCTCTGGGCGCAAAAGGCTATGCAGAAACGCTTGAAACGGTGCATCACTTTACACCACCTGAAAAGCTGGCAGATGCCGAAGCTGACGCATGCGCACAGCTTGGCAAAATAGATATAAAATTGCTGGCAGATAGGCTGATGGATGGCGGGGTAACTGCCCAGAAGTTGGCCGCACAATTATATGACTGGCTGGCACTGGATGCAGTACAAAAACCAGCCCGGCTATCGATATTAATGAAAGCGTTATTTACTGCAGAACATACCAGACGCGCCAAATATGCAGATAAAAAAGTTACTGAAAAATGGGGCAGGCAGGATTGGATAATTCTGCCCGTACTGACCATTCTTGAAGAGATACGCTCGAAACAGGCATCTGCTATCTGCTATGCATATAGTGTGGCGATAGCTGATCTGGCGATAGCCTTATATCGCCGCTATCAGCAGGCAAAAACTGCGCGTTCGGTGCTTGATTATGATGATCTGATCTATTTTACAGAACAGCTTTTATCTCGCACCCAGATGATGGCATGGGTGCGCTATAAGCTGGATCAGGGAATTGATCATATATTGCTAGATGAAGCTCAGGATACCAGCCCCCAGCAATGGGCGCTATTGCACCAGCTTACAGACAGCTTTTTTGATGGAAGCGAACAGGATAGAGACCAGCAGCGCACCCTGTTTGTGGTAGGCGATTATAAGCAGTCTATCTATAGCTTTCAGGGCGCCAGACCAGATGTATTTGTCGAGAATAATATTCGCTATCAGAAACAGGCAAAAGAGGCACAAAAACCGTTTCGCGAGATTGATTTTGGGATGTCCTTCCGCTCATGTAAAGCCGTGCTTGAATTTGTAGATGCGCTTTGTACCCAGATAGATAATGGCGATAATGGCGCTGAGCAGCCCGTCTTGCCGGGGCTGGGGGCAGATATCCCGAAACATGAGTCTTTCAAATCCGATACGGCAGGTCTGGTGGAGGTCAGAAGCCAGACTTTGAGCAGTGAAGAAGATAGCATTACCCAGCCATTTACTGTCGCAAGCGAGGCAGAGGAAGAACGTGCCGATCTGGTGCATGCGCGCGCTATTGCAAGCCAGATTAAGGGGCTGATTTCAGGTGATGAAGCAGACAGGTTCGGACGCATCTTTCAGCCATCGGATATTCTGGTGCTGGTGCGAAGCCGTAACCGGTTTTACGCTCTGCTTCGCTCGCAGCTTGAATTATTGAATGTGCCTGTGGCGGGGGCTGATAGAATCAAGCTGAACAACCAGATAGAAATACTGGATTTGCTTGCCCTTGGTGATGTGTGTCTGTTGCCACAAAATGACCTGCAACTTGCCGCCGTGCTGAAATCACCCTTAATCGGTCTTGATGAAGATGCGCTATTTAGCCTATGTCATGACAGGGGCAAACTATCATTATTTGAACGTCTGCGCGCCCATGATGGCGCCGAAACAGTTTTGGGGCAGGCGGCTGCAAAGATACTTCACTGGCAACGCCTGTCAGACACAGTACCATTATATGAATTCTGGAGCGCTGTGCTTAATCAGGGTGGGCGAGAGGCGCTATATCGGCGTCTAGGTGGAGCGATTGATGACAGCCTGAACGTATTTTTGCAAAAGGCACGGGATTTCGGACAGACAGGCAGAACAGGGCTATATCATTTTCTGCTTAGTTTCAGGCAGAGCGGTGGCGAGATTAAACGTGATTTTGATGCCAGAAGCCAGAATGAGGTCAGGGTAATGAGCATGCATGGCGCAAAGGGGCTTCAGGCGCCAGTGGTATTTTTGCCAGATACCTTGCGTCAAACCTCCAAACCCGAACCTATTGCCAATACAGAATCAGGGCCATTATGGGTATCAAGTGAAACCGAATTGGCAGATCAGATCGCATCGCTGAAACAACAACAAATAAAGGCCAGAAAGGATGAAGAGGACAGGCTGTTATATGTTGCGCTTACCCGTGCCGAACAGGCGTTGTTTATTTCAGGCTGGGAGAAAAAAAATAGTCGGTTTTATCCAGATAGCTGGCATGAGCTGATGGTTGAAACAATTAGCAATATGACAGCTGCCACCCAGCCAGAAAAGGGAGTGTGGCAGCTTGCCTCCGGCCATAAGCAAACAGAGTCTGAAGCAGCACTGCTTGCGCCAGAGGCTCAGGCCGAGGTGCCGGACTGGTTTTATCAGAACGCG
>WTJO01000176.1 GCA_011524805.1 Alphaproteobacteria bacterium | reverse complement strand
CTGACGCCCATATGACCGCCATCTATTCAGAACGCCTTTTTAGTATCAACAGCCAGATGGGTCAAGCCCCAATTACGCTGTTTTCGGCTGTTCTTGCGCCTAATGTGGGCGCAGATACAATCCAGCCTCCACCAAGCACCAGTTCAGGCTGGCCAGCATCATACAGCACCCCTGCCTGACCAGAGGCAATACCATATTCCGGCTGGTCAAGTTTCAAACCCAGCCTGCCATCATCACCGGCATGTATAATCCGCGCAGGCACAGCTGGCGCGGTATTCCGCAATTTTACCATCACAGGCACATCTTGCGCGTTTGCAGCAGTAAGCAATGACGGGGTCAGCCAGTTCATCTCTGCTAGCTCTACCTGCTCACAAGCGAGCGCTTCTTTGGGGCCTACCAGCACCTGATGACGGCTGGCATCAATATCAACGACATAAAGCGGAGCGTTATCTTCATCCCCTGCTTTCTTGCCTGTGTTGCGCCCGCCAATGCCCAGACCGCGCCGCTGGCCAATGGTATAATCTATCACGCCATTATGATGGCCGAGCACGGTGCCATCAATATGCACAATCTCGCCAGCTTCAACCGCACCAGGGCGCAATTTGCGGACAACATCTGCATATCTGCCATTTGGCACGAAACAGATATCCTGACTATCAGGCTTGTCGCTGACAACCAGCCCATAGCTATCTGCCTGTTTTCTGGTCTGCTCTTTTTGCATGTTACCAAGCGGAAAACGCAGATAATCCAGCTGTTCTGCGGTGGTTGCAAACAGAAAATAGGACTGATCCTTGCCAGTATCGCGCCCACGTTTCAACACCAGATGCCCATCCTGCATCTCGCGCGAGACATAATGACCTGTTGCCAGACAATCTGCACCAAGCTGTCTTGCCGTACTCAGCAAATCTGTGAATTTTACGGTCTGGTTACATCTTACGCACGGGATAGGGGTATGGCCTGACAGATAGCTATCTGCAAAATCATCCATCACCTGATCGCGGAACCTGCTTTCATAATCAAGCACATAATGGGGTATCCCCAGCTTATGGGCGACTGTGCGGGCATCATGAATATCTGCGCCAGCACAACATGCACCCTTCACCTCTATCGCCGCACCATGATCATATAATTGCAAGGTTATGCCAATAACATCATATCCCTGTTCTGTCAGCATGGCCGCCACAACCGAGCTATCCACCCCGCCAGACATGGCCACCACTACCCGCGTCTGGGCTGGCGATTTTGCAAATCCAAGCGAGTTTAACCCCTGCGTTGCCGCGCTATCTAGCCGCTTTGGCACTGATGAGGGGGCGATGGTTGACATCACTAAAGTTTCCCTGTCTGTGCCTATTCTTCAGGCACGGTTACATGCAGACCGTCAAGCGCATCTGTCACAGCTATCTGACATCCCAGCCGAGAGGTTGGTGTCACTCCAAAGGCAAGATCCAGCATATCCATCTCATCTTCAGAAGGCGTGCCTACCCGTGCAAATTCGTCATCACTGAAAATCACATGACAGGTCGCACATGACAGGCTGCCGCCACAGGTGCCTTCAAGCCCCATATTATTATCACGCCCTGCTTCCATTAATGTGGTGCCTGACTTGACCTCAACATCATGCGTACTGCCATCTCTCTTGGTGAAGTGAATAACCGGCATCGATGCCTATCTCCTTAACATTGAAATTATGATGCTTGCTTGTACAGATGAATCAGCTGGTCTGCAAGCATCATCAAATCTGACTTTTGCGTTTTCCAGCCTGATGACACCCTGATCACATGGCCTGCCTTTTCAGCCATTCCCATCGCCTCTATCACGTGGCTAGGTTTCATTTTCCCAGATGAGCAGGCAGAGCCTGCACTGATAGACAGCCCCCGCAAATCAAGCCCCATCACAGCCATCTCTGATGATATCGCAGGCAGATAGAACGCAGAGGTATTGGCAAGCCGGCTGACTTCGCCCCCAATAACTTCAATCTCCGGACAGGCATCTGTAATGTTCGTTTCTGCCATTCTGTGCCAGTCAGCCAGACGCTGCGCATCTTCAAGCTGGCCACATGCTGTTTCTGCGGCAGCTCCAAAGCCGATAATGCCAAGCATATTTTCAGTACCAGAGCGTCTGCCCTGCTCCTGCCCGCCACCTTTCAGAAGGGCGGCTGGTCGGCGAGACGGCGCTGTGACAACTGCCCCTACACCAGATGGTCCGCCGATTTTATGCGCAGAAAGGGTGATATAATCCAGCCCTATCTCCATCAGATTAATCGGTAATTTACCGGCCATCTGCACCATATCGGAATGGATATGTACATCATGGCTAGCACATAATCTGGCAATCTCGGCTATTGGCTGGATGACACCTGTCTCGTTATTTGCTGCCATCACAGAGACAAGCGTCCGGCTTCGTTCTGTCTGGTCAAGTGAGGCAAGCACCGCCTCAATCTGATCCAGCTTTACCACCCCGTTCCGGTCTACTGGAAGATGATAGGCATCAGGACAGGCGGCCAGCACCGCATCATGCTCGACAGCAGAAGTGATGATATGCTGATAGCCTGCCAGCACCATATTATTCGATTCTGTTCCGCCACTGGTAAAAATGACATCCTGTGGCCGCGCACCGGCAAGTAAGGCAACCTGTGTTCTTGCTATCTCAAGCCGTGCCCGCGCATCCCGCCCGTGAAGATGCACAGATGAGGGATTGGACGGCATTTCGAACATGCTGGAAATTGCCTCTGCAGCCTCAGGCCGCAAAGGTGCTGTTGCATTATAATCTAGATAAATCTGGTTCTGAGAGATGCCCATTACCTGTTATCCAACTGCCTGATGCTAAGGTGTTTATCGCCACCTGCCACAATGAAGGTTATTTGTCGATATGCGGCGGCTCATGGCTGGTAGAAGCGGGTGTGTGCGGGTCGATCACAGATGCATCTTTACCGGCAATCTGGTTCAGCTTGGCGCGAAGCAGCTCTATCTCTGCGAATAATGCGTTTACGGCCTTACTATCTGCATCATCAGCAATTTTACTAACCCCATAGGCTTCAAACGACGCATCACTTTTGGCGCGGCTAACCACCTTGGCAGGCACACCAACAACAGTAACGCCGTCAGCCACATCTTTGGTTACTACAGAATTACCGCCAACCCGTGCGCAACGACCGACCGTAACAGGCCCCAGAATCTGTGCCCCTGCCCCCACAATAACATTATCAAGCAAAGTTGGATGGCGTTTCACACATCTCTGGCTCACCGCATCAATTGCCGGCATGACCCCGCCAAGGGTAACACCATGGTACAGGGTAACATTTTCGCCAATTTCTGCTGTTTCGCCAATCACCACACCCATGCCATGATCCACAAAAAAGCCTTTGCCAATTTTGGCGCCCGGATGGATTTCAATACCTGTAAGCCAGCGCGCAATCTGCATAATCAGGCGGGGTATAAACCGCATACCGGCACCCCACATCGGATGCGAAAGCCGATAGGCAAGCATTACCTGAAGGCTGGGATAAATAAATATCGCCGTAAGTCTGCTACCTGCCGCAGGATCGCGTTCCATGATCGCATCGCTATCAGCTTTCAGTTTTGCCAGCATTCATCTTTCCTTTATATCTTGCGTCTGCCGCAAGGTCAGCCTGATTGCCTGTGTTACATATTATGCCATAATCAGGTGAAAAAACATAAATAAATTAACCCCCTATCCTAGATTGCCATATTGTCAGTTTTGATCCGGACCAGCATGCCCATATCATGCTTAAAGCCATCTGCTGCATGGTAGCTCAATAAGTTCGCCCTAAATACTGATATTATGGTATAATC
>WTJO01000262.1 GCA_011524805.1 Alphaproteobacteria bacterium | reverse complement strand
GATATACCGAATATGGCAACAGGCTAAGCATCTTCATATACCACACAAATCCGCGTGGAAAGGCAATTTCAAATCTGTCAGAAGACAGACCCTTTTTGATTTCTTCTGCTGCTTTGTGTGCTGAGATTAGACCGGGCATCTTGAAATCATTGACCGAGGTTGCTTCTGTTTCAACAAAACCGGGATTCACAAGCTGTATTTTCACCCCTGCTGGCTTCAGATCAAAATATAAAGATTCAGACAAATTTTGAAGCGCAGATTTCGTAGGACCATAGGCGGCAGAACGCGGCAGACCTCTATATCCGGCAACAGAGGCCATAATGACAATATGTCCCTGTTTTGCAGCTATCATATCCTTAATCACCAGCTCAAGTAGATTAATGACCCCCATATAATTTATATCCATATGTTTGCGGTAAATTTCTGCATCAAATTCTTCCGCAGATACAGGCTGATATATACCGGCATTCAATATCAGCATATCGACAGGGCCAGACTCAGCCACAGCACGTGATACAGCCTGTTTTGCACTGTCAAAGCTGGCCACATCAGCCTGATAACCTGTAATATGCTCATGTTCTGAAGACAGAGACGACAGCCTGTCTGTGCGCCGTGCCAGTGCCGAGATTCTGGCATCAGGCGCAAGTATCCGTGCCAGCGCCTCACCGATACCGGCACTGGCGCCTGTTATTAAAATATGCTGCCTAACTTCTGCCACGGCTATTCACCTGCACAGATGATCTGCCGCCATCAACTGCGAATATCTGGCCTGTAATCCAGCCTGCCTTTTGATTATCCAGAAGCAGGGCAGCAAGCGCGGTAAAATCATCAGCTGTGCCCAGCCTGCCTAGCGGATGGGTGGCGGCCAATGCTTTCTGCATTTGCGGATTTGCCATTAAAGGGGCAGCCATTTTGCTTTCACTTAGCGAGGGCGCGATGGCATTAACCCGGATATCTGGAGCAGCCTCTGCCGCCAGTGCTACCACCAGCCCCTCAATCGCTGCCTTGGCAGAACCGATAGCAGTATGCGCATTAAAGCCTGTCTGCGCAGCCACCGAGCTGAATAGCAGGATGCTGCCCTGCCCTGTTTTCAATGATGCTAGCGCAGATTTTGCCGCTATCATTGCCCCGAATAGATTGAGCTGAAAGCAGTTCTGGATATCACTTTCTGACAGAGAGGATAGCGGTTTCAGCAAAATTGACCCCACCGCCCAGACCAGCCCGCCAAGCCCCCCGCCTGTATCTGCATCGGCGATAGCCTGAGATATTGAGCTATTATCCATTGCATCAAATTCGCTAAAGGATGCATTTACCTCGTCTGCAAGGGCTGAGAGGTCAGCCTTGTTCCTGCCGGCCAGATGAAGCGGCACGCCATTATCATGTAGCTGACGTGCCAGCGCACTTCCAATATGTCCAGTTGCACCGAAAATGACAGTTTTTGACATGATATTTCCTTATCAGATTGGCACTTGCCGCCTATATTACTTATGAAATATTATACGTTTGCGGAGGGAAGCCAGATTAGACAGCGCCCACCTTACTGCCCCGAACAAACGCCAGAATTAGGCAAGCATTAAGCCAGCATTAAGCCAGAATTGAGGATTGAAAATATGGATTTTACCGCAGGACAGCATAAACAGGCAGGACTCAGCTTTTCACCGCTGAAAGCGCTTATCTCGCCACGGCCAATTGGCTGGATTTCATCTATCTCCCCCGCTGGTGTGGCTAATCTGGCACCCTATAGCTTTTTTAATGCGGTTGCAGAATTACCGCCTATGGTGATGTTTATTTCTGCACCTGATGTGCGTGATGATCAGCCAGATAAGTCCGGATTTGCCAAAGATAGTTTGCAGAATATTCTTGATACCAGAGAATTTGGAGTCAATATCACTTCGGCTGACCAGCTTGACCAGATGGTCGCATCCAGCAGGCCAGTAGGTGCCGGCATAGACGAGTTTGAACTGGCAGGGCTGGAAAAGAAACAGGCAAAAACAATTAACGCGCCTCTGGTAGCAGGCGCGCCAGCCCATCTTGAATGTCATTATTATGACCATATCAATCTGCCAGATAATGGCAAAGGCCAGCACAGTATTATGGTGCTTGGCCGCATCAGCCATATCCATATTGATGACAGGGTGATTTCAGATGGGCGGGTAGATGTGTCTGCTTTCCGGCCGGTATCACGTCTTGGCTATCGCGATTATGATCTGGTAACAGACCCGTTTGAGGTGCCTGAACATGGATAGAATGAGCGGTTTAGCGAAGCGCACAATGTTGCAGGTTTAGATCCACATATCCGCGCAATTCGCCTTCGATAATGTCTATCTTCACAAGCCAGTCTTCGGCGGGCAGAACAGTGGATATAGGTAGAATATCCTGAACCACCTTTTGCGAGCCAAGATAGACAAGCCGCACCGAGATAGGCTTTGAGGGATCAAACCATGGCTCGCTTTTTGGTCCATTTGCCTGCGTCCTGCCTTCAATATGCAAAGCCAGCCCGCCATCAAACAGATTAATATTTGATTCCACCCCGCTATAGAGTTCGGTTGCCACAGCGACAGATTTTTCGGCTGTTATGCGGCAATTGACCGGCTGACCAAGCGATTGCAGCATCTGATAGATTTGCTCCATTTCGGTGCCGCGCGCAATCTGCCCCTTAATCAGACGGGTGAGCTTATTATCCTGCTTCTGGGTGGTAGCGGCTTCTGCCTGTTCCTGCGCGCTTATCTGGCTAAGCTGATGTTCAAGGCGCTGTTTTTCACGCCGCAATGTCTGGATTTGCTGGTTATTTTCATAAATGGCCAGATTTGCATCTGCCTGAAGCCGGCGCTGTTCAATAGAGCCCCACTGCCAGCCACCCCACAGACACAGCCCCATCACAGCGCCCTTGATGATCAGATTCATCACTGTCTGGATTTCTTTTTTCCGATATTTTTCTCTTGTCTGAAAAAAATCCATTTCAATCTTTCGCGCATGTGCTGATAAACAGACGACCAGATTATATCATTACCAGCCAGATAGTTGAACCAGTTTAGTGTTGCTTGATGCATCTATATATGCTGATTATGCTAGTGACATGCCAAAATCAACCTCTAAAACCAAACAGCCCCCCTCAAGAGCCTATCAGCGTATGCTATCAGGCAGGCGTCTTGATATTCTGGCTCCCAGCCCGCTTGATATTGAAATAGAAGATATTGCCCATGGGCTGGCAAGGGTAAGCAGATGGAACGGCCAGACCACAGGGCGTTATGGCTATTCAGTTGCCCAGCATTCAGTGCTGGTTGAACGGCTTTTTAGCCGCAACAGTCCAGCCATGCCACAGAAATGGAGACTTGCCTGTCTGTTACATGATGCGGCTGAATATGTTATTGGCGATATGATCACACCATTCAAGGCGGCGCTTGGCACAGATTATAAAAAAATCGAAAAACGGCTAGAAGAAGCAGTACATATCCGCTTTGGTCTGCCGGCCATATTGCCGCAAAAAATAGAGTTTGCGATTAAACGTGCAGATAGAATGTCTGCCTATATTGAAGCAACACAAATAGCCGGATTTTCAGCAGATGAAGCTGTAAAATTATTTACCCGCCCACGCGGCACGCCGGCAGATTTTGACATCACCCCCCTGCCTCCTCATGCAGCAGCAAAAGCATTTTTGCGGCAATTCACCCTTCTGGCAGGAAGCTAGCATAATTGGCGTTTTTATCTCTTTACCCGCATGGCAATTGCGTTGTAAAACAAATCCCAGTGATACTGCCAGCCAGTTGCTTTTTTTGGGGGCATGGTGAAATTGGTAAACACAACAGACTTAAAATCTGTCGGCTTAAT
>WTJO01000269.1 GCA_011524805.1 Alphaproteobacteria bacterium | reverse complement strand
GTAATAATGGTGCCGATACAGGTTTTGCCCGTGGTGGATTTGCCTAATGTTTCAGGGGCAGGCAACACTGCTTTGAGGAATTGCAATGGCACAATTTCTTTGCCTTCATACAGGATTGGCTCGATTGAGGTCATGCCGATATTCTGCAACACATTCAGATGGGTAAGATAGGCATCACCAAAGGTCATCCAGAATCGCGCCCGCTCAAGCTCGGGAAAATGGGTTGATAGCGATTCAAGTTCTTCATGATACATCAGATACATATTGCGGCTGCCAACTTCGGGGAAATCAAACGCAACCTTATGCGAGAGGGCAGGGCTTTCAACCCATCTGCCATCCTGCCAGTGGCGCGCTGGCGCGGTAACTTCCCTGATATTGATCTCGGGATTGAAATTGGTAGCGAAATGCTGGCCATGATCACCACCATTACAATCCAGAATATCCAGCGTCTTCATCTGGGCAATATGATGTTTACGGATAAAGGCCGTAAATACGTTGGTGACGCCCGGATCAAAGCCTGATCCCAAAAGCGCCATCAGCCCCTGTTCGGCGAATTTATCCTGATAGGCCCATTGCCAGTGATACTCGAACTTTGCTTCATCCCGCGGTTCGTAATTTGCGGTATCAAGATAGTCAGCCCCTGCTTTCAGGCACGCATCCATAATGGTCAGATCCTGATAGGGCAATGCCAGATTAACCACCAGCTTTGCGCCTGTGCTGTCAATCAGACGAGCAGTCGCATCTACATCATCTGCATCCAGCTCTGCTGTCGCAATCTTAATGCCTGTTCGCTGATTAACAGAGGCAGCAATTTCATCACATTTGAACTGGCGGCGAGAGGCAAGTGTGATCTGCTGAAACTGCTCATTGAGCATCGCCATTTTATGCACAGCAACTGACCCGACACCGCCAGCTCCGATTACAAGCACATTAGACATATTTGACCTCATTACATTATTTATGTTTTGCCAGCACCGTCATCCGGCTTCACCAGCCACAGCCTGTCATGATTCCTGATGTTCGAAATAGGTATAGCCATTCATGCTATCTGTATAGCATTTAATCATTCTGCGGCGTTCGGCAGGGCTTAACCTGCCCTTCTTTACCGCGGATTCAACAATCGCCTTAAACGCATTAATCAGCCGTTTAGGCTCATATTCAACATAGGACAGCACCTCATGGATAGTATCTCCATCCTGCTCCTTGATAATCTCGAACCCGCCCTCTTCCAGCAATCCGATAGTAACCACATTCGTATCTCCGAACAGATTGTGCAGATCGCCAAGCGTTTCCTGATAGGCACCAATAAAGAACACCCCGATATAATAATCATCCTGCTCATTCAGATCATGCACAGGCAAAATAGATGAAAGCCCGTCAGACAGGATAAACTGGTCTATTTTGCCATCGCTGTCACAGGTAATATCGCTTAAAATAGCATATCTTTCTGCTGGCTCATCCAGCCTCTGTAATGGCGCGATAGGGTGGATCTGATCAATTGCCCAGATATCGGGCAGGCTCTGGAATAACGAGAAATTGCAATGATAGATATCTGCAAGCTGGAACAGTGCCTGCTGGACATCTTCGGTGGTGTTATCAGATGCCTTTAACAGCGCCTTGATATGGTTCATCATATACAGATAGGCCTGTTCGATACGGGCTGTCATGGCAAGGCTTATCTGGTTGCGCCTGAACAATGCGCGGGCTTCATCACGATAATATTTCATATCGTTCCAGCATTCCTGAATCCTGTCTTTGGTAAGATAGGACTGAATATCCAGCATCTTTAACAAAAGAGGATGGTCATCCTCTGCTGCTATGACTTTTTTATCACTATCATAATGGGTGGCATCCAGCACATTGAAGACCAGCATGGAAGATTGCGCAACACATGCCCGCCCGCTTTCGGTCACGATAACAGGGTGTGGCATATCATTTTCATCCATGATATCTTTGACTGTTTCGACAATATTCAGACAATATTCCTGCAAGGTATAATTTATCGAATTGGCGCTTGCGGTATGCTCGCCTGTGTAATCCACTCCGAGACCGCCGCCTAAATCAAGATAGCGCAACGGCACACCTTCGCGGCGTAATTCAGTGAAAAACTGACAGGCTTCCTGCGCAGCCTTTCTGATTTCAATTATCTGTGGCACCTGACTGCCCAGATGCGAATGCTGTAATATCAGACAGTCAAGATAGCCTGTCTGCTTCAGCCTGTTCACCACATCCATAATCTGCGCAATTGTCAGCCCGAAGGTTGATCTGTCACCTGAGGAATCTGCCCATTTGCCGCTAACAGTGTTGGTCAGCTTGATCCGCATCCCCAGCTGGGGGCGAATATCTGTGCCAGATACGGCATCCAGCACCAGCTCAAGCTCGCGCGGGCTTTCCAGCACAATAAAGGTATTAAAGCCAAGCTGAAGCGACATGATGGCCAGTTCCAGAAACTCGCTATCCTTGATACCATTACAGATAATGGCTGTTTCAGCATGCAGATCAAGAGACAGGGCAATCAGCAATTCTGCTTTTGAGCCAACCTCAAAGCCAAACCGGTATTCATGACCATATTCTGCAATTCTGTCTATTACTTCTGCCTGCTGGTTTACCTTGATCGGAAACACACCCTGATAGCGCCCCTGATAGCCAAGCTCTTTGATGGCCAGACTAAATTGCTGGTTAATTTCATCGATCCGGTATTTCAGAAAATCTGTCACCCGCAACAATACAGGCGTGGTAATGCCCCGCTGTTGCAGATTTTCGACTATATGCCGCAAATCTGTCGGGGTGCTGTCAGGGTCAAATGGATGGCACAGGCCAATATGCCCATTCTCCAGAATGGTAACAAGCCCGCTCCCCCATTGCCCGATACCGTAAATATCACCATGAGCTGTATCTATATCACTGGACATGGCCAACCCTGCATAAGATATGATGTTGTGCGCCTGCACCAGCTAGCACCAGAACGCATCCTGCACAGATATATCTGTGTGTTCCGCCTAACTGACTGCTTTTGGCGCAAAGATCAAGCAAAATTGCATCTTGGCGTGCCCATTTAATCCCAGTCAGGAGCGATTGGCATTCTCTGCTTGTCAACAATCCTCAGATTATTACTGCCTAGCTGGTCAAGCAGATGCATATCTGCACCAGACAGGCTGAAATCAAGCGCCGCACGATTGGACTCTAAATTGGCCTTTTTGGTCGACATCGGATTTGCAGATACGCCGTTTTGCAAAATCCAGCGCAACACAATTTGCGAAGGCGGGCGGGCATAGCGCTGTGCAATTTCAGCAATCACAGGATCGTCAAGTATCTGGCCTTTGGCAAGCGGACAATAGGCGGACAGGCTGACCCCCAGCCTGTCTGCGGCGGCCTTTAGCTTGGTCTGATCAAGATAGGGGTGAAATTCCACCTGATTACAGGCGATTGGCGCATCCAGCAAGGCTGCCGCCTGTTCCATCATGGCGATAGTGTAATTGCTGATGCCGATATGTTTTGCCAGCCCCTTCTCATGTGCCAGCTGCAACTGGCTTAAGGCTTCCTCATTCTCTATATCGGGGCTTGGCCAATGCACCAGCAATACATCAACATAGTCCAGCCTCAGCGCCTGAAGCGACTGTTCTGCAGAGGGGATAAACCTATCTGTGCCAAGATTGGCTGGCAGAATTTTGGTAGTGATGAACAACTCATCCCTATCGGCGCCAATATCTGCGAGTGCCGCGCCAAGATCAGCCTCATTCTGATACATTTGTGCTGTATCAAAACTGCGAAACCCTGTCTCATAGGCCAGCCTCACCGCATCTTTCAGCTCATCTGCCTTTAGCGGAAAGGTGCCCATTGTCATTTCAGCACCAGATTCAAAATAAATGCCCATCTTGTTTTTGCTTTCCTGTCTGTTGGTGGTAGAAAATAAATAACCCCAGATAGAAAAACAGGTCTTATAAACTCTTGTCAATTTTTTCCACCCTTCATCTGAGCTTCAGGCCATGAGCCGATTTTTTAACTGGTGCTATGCACAGGCGCCCCTGCTTTTATGTCTGACAACACTTGGCTGGGCAGGCAATGCCATTGCTGGCAAATTATCTGTCAATGAAATCTCGCCTATGGTTGTTGTCTGGATGCGCTGGAGTATTGTTGTGCTGTTGCTGATCTCTATCCGTAGACAAAAGATGGTTCAGGATTTCCAGATTCTGAAATCGCGGCAAATCTGGCTATGGCTGATGGGCGGGCTGGGGCTGACAGGTTTTAATGCGCTATTCTATCTGGCAGCACAATATACTAGCGCGATTCATCTTGGCCTGATCCAGTCTGTTATGCCTGCTTTGATCATTTTCGGCGTGGCAGTTATCTTCCGGGTACGGCTATCCATTATCGAGATAGCCGGCTGCAGCCTGACGATAATGGGAGTGGTGGTGATTGTCACCAAAGGCGATGTGCTGAGCCTGATAGGCGCAGATATAGGCAAAGGCGATCTGTTTATGCTGGGAGCCTGTGTGCTATACGCAGGATATACAATCGGCCTCAGAGTGCGGCCGGCGCTAGACGGTATGGGGATGATGACATGGCTTGCAATTGCTGCATGGGTTGGCTCGTTTCCGTTACTGGCGATCGAATATAGCTATGGGACTATCCAGTTTCCCTCTGGTAGTGCGTGGCTGACTATCCTGTTTATTGCGATTGTGCCGTCATTCCTGTCCCAGTTATTCTATATGCGGGCAGTTGACCTGACCAGCCCGAACATCGCCGGCATCTATACCAATATGGTACCCGTTTATGTATCTGTGCTGGCAGTGCTGGTGCTGGGCGAGCAATTCACAGCCTCTCATGCTATATCGCTTATGCTTGTCGGCTCAGGGCTGTGGCTAGCCACCATCATCGCCCCAAAATATAAATAGAGCATATGAAAAGGGCGCATCCAAACATAGATGCGCCCCTTTGATAGGATACAGAAATAGCCAGATTAATAGGCCAGCTTAGCCGACCGGATTAATGGACCTCGCTGATAAAGCGGGTAACCAGAAACGCTTCCAGCCCCTCAATACCGCCTTCTGAGCCATATCCGCTATGCTTAATACCGCCAAATGGTGTTTCCGGTGTGCTAACCACAATCGAATTAATCGCCAACATGCCTGATTCGACATTATTACTCAGCTTTTCGATAATTGCCGGATTATGCGTAAACGCATAGGCAGCAAGGCCAAATTCCAGCCTGTTCGCCTCGTCAATAACCTCATCCACATCTGTAAAGGTGAAAATTGGTGCTACAGGGCCAAATGGCTCTTCATTCATGATCATGGCTGATTTTGGTACATTATTCAGCACGGTGGGCGCATAGAAATAGCCAGGCTTGTTCAGACGATTACCACCAGCCAGCAATTCTGCGCCATTGCTGGTAGCATCATTTACAAACTGGTCCATCACATCCAGACGCCGCTCACCGACCAGAGGACCCATATTCACTCCGTCTTCAAGGCCGCTAGAGACTTTCATTGCCTCAACACGTTTCACGAAACTGTCGACAAATTTATCCTGAACTGATTCCTGTACCATGATTCTGGTTGGAGATACACATACCTGACCGGCATTTCTGAATTTACTGCCCACCGCAATTTCAGCTGCCTTTTCAGCATCAAAATCATCAAACACCATCATCGGAGAATGACCACCAAGCTCCATAGTACATTTAATCAGATTATCTGCTGCCAGCTTTTGCAGATGCATGCCTACAGGCACAGAACCTGTAAATGACAATTTCCGCGGAATTGGTGATTTGATCAGATGCTCTGATACTTCGGCTGGCTTGCCAAATACGATATTTAGCGCCCCTGCGGGCAGGCCGGCATCCGTCAGCGCTCTGCCAATGGCGATCGCTGTGCCGGGAGTTTCTTCACTTGGCTTGATGGTGATAGGGCAGCCTGCCGCCAGCGCACCAAATACTTTACGCACCACATTCACACATGGGAAATTCCATGCAACAAACGCAATTACAGGACCTACAGGGCTTTTGATTACCGACTGTGTCATGCCCGGAATCCGCGAGGCAACAAGACGGCCATATACACGTTTGCCTTCTTCGCCATACCATCTGGCAATATCAATACCCATCTGCAATTCAATTTTTGCTTCTGCCAGAGGCTTTCCCATCTCGATGGTAAGGTTTTCGGCAATTTCATCAAAGCGCGCTTCAAGATTACGGGCAGCAGCTTCAATAACTTTCTGGCGCTCAAGCGGGGTTTTTTGTGCCCATTCTTTGCTGACCCGCGCATTTGCAGCTAGGGCCTTATCCAGATCATCAGAGCTCGCATGAGGCACCTCTGCAAGCACCTCGCCTGTCGCAGGATTATACACAGGCTCTGATACGCCTTGTGACCCTGCACGAAATTCCCCGTCAATAAGAAGTTCTAGTTTCTCATATGCCATTATTTAAGCCCTTTCATTGCCCGCCTATATCCTGTTGCATCTCGCTATGCGCATCTGTCACCGCATCAATAATAGCTGATAGAGTGCGATATAGCCTGCACCACAAGAGCGGACATCTCTTTATGATGTAGTTAGTGTAAGATCATTGTGACCTGTAACAAAGATATAGGATGAAGCAGACACGCTGTCAGCAAAAAACTGAAAATACCGTAACAGCTATCTGATAATCACTTTTTTATCGAAACATTCCACATTGTCAAAAAACACACTTGCCCCCCTTAGCAGATTGTTATTTCATGGTTATCTGTAAAACAGGCACCAGAGCCTGTCACATCACATATTTCACGTATAAGAGGGTTAATGTCATCAGCTGAAAACATACAGACAGGCGCTGATATGCCAGACGCTGGAATGCTGGATGTCGCCATTCACAGAGGTGGTGGCGGCAGACCATCTGCCATACAGCATTATCAGGTGCCACGTCAGGAAAACCAGACCGTGCTGGATATTGTATCTCATATTCAGCATTATATCGATCCGACCCTTAGCTACCGGTTTGCCTGTAGGGTGGGGATGTGTGGTTCCTGTGCCATGATGGTAAATGGCGAGCCACGCTGGACATGCCGCACCCATATTGACAGGGTTGTGGAACATAACAGTCTGGAGATTGCACCCTTGCGAAACCTGCCTGTTATAAAAGATCTGGTGCCTGATCTGGATCCGTTTTTTGATAAATGGACAAAGGCAGAAGCCCGCCATCACCCCTCTGCTTCACGCCATCAGCCAATGCATATCCAGCCCCCTGACAGCCCTGAGCGTCAGCGTGCAGATGCAAACATAGAATGTATCAACTGTGCTGTCTGCTATGCGGCATGTGATACGGTAGCAAACCAGCCAGACTATCTGGGACCTGCCGCACTGCAACGCGCATGGACATTGCTGAATGATGCCAAAGATGCAGATAAAGAGGCTATCTGGCAGGCTGTATCGGGGGGAGACGGATGCCATAATTGCCATTCTATTGGCAGTTGTGCGCATTATTGTCCGAATGAGCTTAACCCGATGACAGCGATAGCGGGTCTGAAACAGCAAACGGTCAGACAGGCATTTTCGCTCACCTCTGTGTTGAAGAAAAACCGCAATGATTGATGCACGTATCTATATCTGGCAACGGCTGTCAGCAATGATAATGATCCCGCTTGTGCTTGGGCATCTGGCCGTGATGATTTATGCGATTGAAGGCGGGTTGAGTGTTGGCGAAATTCTTGGCAGAACGCAGGGCAGTCTTGTCTGGCTAATATTTTATGGCAGTTTTGTTCTGGCGGTAAGTGCGCATGCCGGACTGGGGCTGGGAATTATTTCTGCCGAATGGTTTAGGCTGACGCCAAAGATAGCCTCGCTTCTGGGTATGGCAGTTGGGCTGATATTATTGGTGATGGGCAGCCATGCTATCTGGGCTGTCACCTTTGCACTTCCCTAAATAACTGGCCGGACAGACACTATGCTACAGGAATATACTGCAAAAAAGACAACACACAGACAGCATGCCCATGCCAGAAGGCGGGGACAGCCGCTTAGATATGCCTTTGTGCTTCACCGGCTATCGGGGCTGTTGCTGGTGATATTCCTGCCTATGCATTTCTGGGTGTTATCGCTTGCAGTATCAGATGCAGACAGGCTGGCATTGTTTCTGGAAATGACCCATAATCCGGTTGTGAAGCTGGCAGAAACAGTTCTGGTTGGTCTGCTGGCAGTACATTTTTTTGGCGGGATGCGGCTGATGGCTTTTGAATGGTTTGGCTGGCCAGCCTATCAGAAGACTGCCGCGGCGGCTGTTCTGTCTGTGGCGGTCTTTATTGCCATGCTGTTTTTATTCAGGACATTATAGATGATGACAGATGATATAGACAGACATGATACGGATATTCTGATTCTGGGCAGTGGCGGTGCAGGGTTATTTGCTGCCCTGCATGCCTTGCAGAATGCCAATGAGCATACCCGCATCACCATTGCGGTAAAAGGGCTTATCGGCAAGTCAGGCTGTACCAGAATGGTGCAGGGCGGATATAATGTTGCGCTTGGCGGCGGTGATACGGTCGAGCGGCATTTCATGGATACAATCGAAGGCGGCAAATGGCTGCCTAATCAGGATATGGCATGGCGGTTATGCAAAACCGCAGTAGAGCGTATTCACGAGCTGGAAAATGAAATTGGCTGTTTTTTTGACCGCAATCCCGATGGCACTATTCACCAGAAAGCCTTTGCCGGCCAGACAGCAGACAGAACAGTGCATAAGGGCGATTTAACAGGCATCGAGATCATCAGCAGACTGATGGAACAGGTGCTTGCCCAGCCTGTCGAAAAATTACAGGAACATCGCGCGATAGCTTTTATCCCCGGAAAAGATGGCCGTTCTGTCTCGGGCGTGCTGTTCATAGATATGCGCACAGGCCGTTTCCGCTTTGTCCGTGCCAAGGCCGTATTAATGGCAACAGGTGGCGGGCCGACCATGTATAAATATCACACCCCCTCAGGCGATAAATCAATGGACGGTCTGGCTATGGCACTCAGGATGGGGCTGGGATTACGCGATATGGAAATGGTACAATTCCACCCCACAGGCCTGCTGGCCGGAGCCCATACAAGGATGACAGGCACCGTGCTGGAAGAAGGGCTGAGAGGGGCAGGCGGGCATCTTCTGGACAGGGCTGGAAGACGGTTCATGTTCGATTATGATGACAAAGGCGAGCGGGCAACACGCGATATTGTCAGCCGCGCCATCTATGCCGAAATGTCGAAAACCAACAGCCCTGACGAGGCAGGCATGTTTATCTCGATGGCGCATCTGGGACCTGATTTTGTTGCAGAAAAATTCAAGGGCATGGTCAAAAGATGCGCAGATTGCGGATTTGATCTGGCGGCAGGGCAGGTAGAAATTGTCCCTACTGCCCATTATCTAATGGGGGGTGTAATTGTTGATGTGGATACGCGCACAGAGATAGAAGGGCTATATGCGGCAGGTGAAGATGCTGGCGGGGCGCATGGCGCTAACCGGCTTGGCGGCAACGGGGTGGCCAATTCAACTGTCTTTGGCGGCATTGCCGGCGAGGTAATGGCAGCCGATATTGCCAGCATGAACAGCCACCGCCCTGCTGATGAAACTGTGCTTTCAGAAGAGATAGACCGTGCCTGCCAGCCATTTCGCCAGAGTGCGGCACCGCTTCAGCCCCTGCGCCAGCAACTGCAGGATATTGCATGGGAAGATATTGGCGTTATCAGGGATAAATCCTCGCTTGAGCGCGGGCTTGAGCGGGTCTCTGAATTATCGGAACAGATGGCAGATATTGGCGTTGCAGATGGTGAACGCGCCTTTCATCTTGGCTGGCATGACTGGCTGAATTTACGGTCACTGATCGATACCACCATGGTGATCGGTAAGGCAGCACTGGCGCGCGAAAATTCCCGCGGCGCACATTTCAGACAGGATTTTGCCGAGACCGGCTCTCTGGACAGCTCATATTTCACAGTTGCACGCCTGTCATCTGAGGGGCTATCTGTAACAAGACAGGATGTCGAGTTTAATATTGTCAGCCCCGGTCACACCATCTTATCTGAGGACGAGCCCGAAACGCTTGTAGCCGCACAATGATTTCATCTGCCCTGATTGAACAGACAGCCGAAACGCTGATGGCCAAGGCGGCCATCGAGATACCGGATGATTATCTGACAGGGCTAAAGGCCGCCGCCGCCACAGAAGATGGCGAGTTATCTGCCTTTGTGCTTCAGGCAATGCTGGATAATTATGAAGCCGCCAAACAGGATAGGCGCGCTATGTGCGGCGATACAGGCGTGCCGCGCTGGTATGTGAAAATGGGAAATAGCGCCCAGATTGAGGGCGGGCCTGTGGCACTTGAAACAGCCCTGCGGCGTGCCACCGCAACCGCTACAAAAACTATTCCGCTTCGCCCGAACAGGGTTCACCCGCTGTGGCGGACAGATCATGATAATAATGTCGGTATCGGCGCACCCGAAATTGAATTCGGGTTTGAGCCTGAAGGAGACTGGATTGATCTTGTTACCGTGCATAAGGGTGGGCTGTTCGGAACAGATTACAGAATGCTGTTCCCCTCTGACGGGATTGAGGGGATTAAGCGGTTTTATCTGGATAGTCTGGTCGCTTTTGGCAAGAGAGGGCTGGCCTGCCAGCCTGCCATTATCGGCATCGGGCTGGGCGGCTCAAAAGATAGCTGCATGGTGCTTGGCAAACGGGCGGCATGTCTCAGGGTGGTAGGCGATCGTAACCCTGATCCAAAGATTGCCGAACTTGAAGACGAGCTGAAAATACTTGGCAACAATATCGGCATGGGCGCGATGGGCTTTGTTGGCAAACATATGGTGATTGATTGTCATATTGAGGCAGGATATTGCCATACAGGCGGGATGCAGATGTCTGTTCATGCCTTTTGTCTGTCTTCACGGCGCGCTGTTGCCAGAATTACAGCTGATGGCCAGATCAGCTACCGGACCGACCCTGACTGGTTTACCCCCTATCAAAGAAGAGAGACTGTTGAATGGCCGCTTCCTCAGGACCACGACAAATCAGCCTAAGCACCACACCCAGCGAGGCAGATATAAAGGCGCTCAGGCTAGGTGATATTGTCTATCTTGACGGGCTTATCTATACCGCCCGCGAAGGGGTATATATGCGCGCCCTTGAACAGCATGCCAATGTGCCGATGGAATTGCCGCAACAAAGCGCTGCCAATTTTCATTGCTCGCCTGCCGCCACCATAAATGCAGATGGCAGCTTTTCGCTTGGTGCGGTAACCGCCACCGCCTCGTTCCGCTTTGCCAAATGGCTGCCTGAATGGATGGCACGCTCAGGCGCAAAGCTGATTATCGGCAAAGGTGGCATGTCTTCACAGGATTATAAAGACTATTTTGTGCCGAATGGCGCGATTTATCTGTCAACTGTGGGCTATGGCACAGGCGCGTTGCTGGGTCGAGGCGTAGAGACGGTCGAGGCAGTACACTGGCATGAAGAGCTTGGCATAGCACAGGCGATGTGGGTGCTGAAATGCAATCATATGGGACCGTTTATCGTGGCCTCGGACATGGATGGAAATTGTCTGTTCGAGCGCGAAAATGAAAAAATAGCAAAAAATCTGGAACAGCTTTATGAAGGCACAAAGGCGCCCAGTCTGAAACGGTTTGGCGAGACAGATGACAGGCGGGACGAGCTGATAGGCAATGCCTCTAACACACCGGATAACAGCTAGCAGGCCGGTAATCAGGTGTTAATCCTGAGGCTTGATATGTATCTGGTTGGTCGGGGGCTGGAATAACAGTGCCCAGATAGACAGACAGGCCAGCAGAAAACATCCTGTTACAATTATCAGGAACCCGTTTCCAAATTGGGCAAATATAAATCCGCCTGTAAGTGGCCCCATCGCCAGCCCAAGAGAGCGCGGCAGAGAAATCCAGCCCTTGGCACGGCCATAGATTTCAGCTCTGAAATACAGGTTTGTCACAAATCCCAGCGTAACAGTCAGCACCCCGTGCCCCATCCCAAACAGCGCCATGGCCAGCGCAGACATATAGATATTTTCGATATAGGCAAGCATCATGGCAAGCGGCACCAGACTGGCGGCAACCGCCCCCGTAAGGCGAGCGTCAAACCGGCGGCCAATATACATTTCGGCAACCCGCCCACATAGCTGGAAAGGCCCGTAAATGCTGGCCAGAATTACCGCTATTGCCAAATCCTGATACAGGCTGTCAAACCAGCTTATCCACATCATCGCCGCCGCGCTAAAGGCCAGATATTCGCATCCGCCAGCAAAGGCCAGCAGACCCATTGCCTTTTTCTCGGAAAGGTGCAGTTCAGACCATCGAAACCGCGCAAATGCATTTGAGGCCTGCCTGTGTGTCGGTGTGTAGATACGGGCAAGCACTCCCATCCGCGCGCCTGCCAGCCATAGCACACCCATCATCAGCCATAGCGTATTTTCAAGCCCCAGCCGCACCAGTAACGGGCCAGTCACCAGCCATGTGATCGAGCTGGCTACCGCACCATAAAAGGTAATATAGGAGATATTGATACGCGCATGTTTCTCGTCTAGCTGGACAGCAGAACTGAAGGCAAGCTCATAGGTGGCACATCCCATCCCCAGCCCGATACAGCTGAAGCTGGCCAGCAAAAACCAGACAGAATCGCCAATTGCCAGCAACCCTAAACCGGCACTGCCTGCAAAAAATCCAAAACACATGACAGATAGTGCAGAATATCTATCTGCGATATATCCAAAGACAGGCGCAAGACAGGCCTGCGCCCCCACAGTCAGGCTCAGCGCGGTAAGAATATACAGCTCAGACAGCTGAAATTGTGCGGCAAGTGGCTGTTTTAGCTGGGCAAATCCATAGAATAACAGCCCATAGGCAAGTATCTGGCTGATCCCGAGCGAATGTACAGGCACGGCTCTATGTTGCTGTGTTCTGGATGATATCTGGCGCATGATATCAATGATATATCACATATCAGCCAGATATATGACATCTTAGATGAGGTTGGGGACAAGATAGGTGTTTGGAGTGCAATCTGAAAAAAATGTACTTTTTGTGAACAAATAGCCAAAAATGACCGTATATAGCGCATAACATCTAGTGAGTTCGTCTCTCAAGATGTCTCCTCCCTAAACTTGGTCGCAGTTCGTCTGCGACCTTTTTTTTCACCAGCGAACCTGTTTTGACTGCTGTGTTTTACTGTTATAGAATACCAGCCCGCCTGAGGGTGGCGAAATGCCTGTAATTGCGCTTATCACGACCTGATGGGTGACCATCAGTACCACTTGAGCGCCATCCATGCTGTCAAGTTTCTGTCTGAGCAAGAACAGTGTTTCTTCTCTGTCTACATGTCCGCCATAGAATGAATTTAACCCATCAAAGGTGGTAAATGCCCCCAATTCAAGCAATGCGGCTGTTTCGGTGCATCGACACCATCTGCTTGACAATATCTGGTAAATCTCAATGCCAGAGCGTGCCAATGCCGCCCCTGCCTGTCTGGCCTGACGGCGTCCTGCCGCATCAAGATTTCGCTGGCTATTGCAGTCTGTTATGTCAAAGCGGGCAGGATCGCCAAAGCCCGGCGCAAGCGCATGGCGCATAAACACAATATTTGCATGTATCGATTCACGTTCATGTTTAAGTGTGTTTGCGTGTGCTGTGCCGAGGCCGGCACCGCCAGATATTACCAAGAGGCAGATCAGAATAGCTGTGCTTAATCTGTTAAATATCTGCATCAACAATCACGGCAATTCCCTGTCCGCCACCAATACACATCGTGGCCAGCCCATAGCGCTCACCTCTGCGTTTAAGTTCATAAACCAGTTTGGTCAGAATAATGGCACCTGTCGCCCCCACAGGGTGGCCAAGCGCAATCGCCCCGCCATTTGGATTGACAATCTCGCTATCCAGACCCAGCTGCTGGCTGACAGCACATGCCTGTGCGGCAAAGGCTTCGTTACTTTCTACAACACTAATATCGGAGACCTTCAGCCCTGCACGTTCAAGTGCCATCTGGCTGGCAGGTACAGGCCCCATTCCCATAATGCGCGCCGGCACCCCGCCAAGCCCATAAGATACAATCCGCGCCAAAGGCGTCTGTCCGCTTTTCTCAACTTTACTGTCCGTAGCCAGCACCACTGCCGCCGCGCCGTCATTAATGCCAGATGAATTGCCTGCTGTGACCATCCCGTCGGGATCAAAAGCAGGGCGCAATTCTGCCAGCTTTTCGGCTGTTGTTGCACGGGGATGTTCATCTATTTTGAACTCGATTGTCTGTTTGCGATCTTTAACCATGACAGGCGTGATTTGCGTGTCAAAATATCCCTGTTCAATCGCCGTTGCCGCGCGGGTCTGGCTGGCAAGGGCAAATTCATCCATCTCTGCACGGGAAATGCTGTAATCCGAGGCGATATTTTCAGCAGTTATGCCCATATGGCCAATGCCAAACGGATCATGCAATGCCCCCAGCATCATATCTGTTACCTCTGCATGGCCAAGCCGTGCGCCCCAGCGCATTGCCGGCACCAGATGACCGCCTCTGCTCATCACTTCGGCACCGCCTGCCAGCGCTGCCTCGCCATCACCAAGCATCAGCATCTGTGTTGCAGAGACCACCGCCTGAAGCCCGCTGCCGCATAATCTGTTTACGGTTAGCGCCGGCGCCCTGTCAGCCATCCCTGCACCAATAGAAATACAGCGTGAGAGATACATATCGCGCGGTTCGGTATGGATAACATTGCCAAATACCGCATGGTCTATCTGGTCTGCTGCCAGCCCTGAGCGCGCAATCGCTGACTTGCCAGCCTCAATCCCCAGATCAATGGGCGTGTGGTGTTTAAGACTACCCCCGAACGCCCCGATAGCTGTGCGGGTTGCCGAAAGAATAAAAACATCTTGTGTCATGTTAGGTGGCTCCTAATGTGTACGGGAATTAATGCCTGTAAAGCCATTCTGCCTGCATTGCCAGCACAGGGTCGTCTTCAGCTGTAATGGCTGAGGCCAGACGTCCGACATGAGGCAGGCAATGGGTGATATAAATCTGTGCGGTAACTGATTTTGCAGCTCTGAAGTCAGATGAAAATGACTCTGCGCCAGAAGCGGCTGTATCTGCGGCGCGCACCATCAGCCAGCCGCCACATAAATAGCCAAGCAGCATCAGCCAGTTCACCCCGCCCACAGCGGCTTTTCGGGGCATATTTGCCTTTGCCAGCAAGCTGTCCAGCGTATCTTCTGCCACAGTAATAGCC
>WTJO01000036.1 GCA_011524805.1 Alphaproteobacteria bacterium | reverse complement strand
AGATATAATATCATCTGCCTGCCAGTCTAGCAGACCTGACAGAATCAAGTTACCAGAAGGTGACAGATAGGATGTCAGATCAGAAGCCATGCGGCGCAGTGGTGGTGCCAGGATATTCGCAAATATCAGATCATAGGGCGCAGATGTCCGGCAAAGCGGATGGCCAAAGCCAGCCGATTTCACAACATCAAATCCATTGCGGGCAAATTTGTTCATACGCGCATTTTGTGCTGATGCTGTTACAGATAGCGGGTCTGAATCAGCTGCCACTATCCTTGCCGCCGGAAATTGGCGTTTTGCTGCCATCGCCAGAATAGCGCTACCACATCCCATATCAAGCACGGTGCGCGGCGTTCTGCGCAGACGCCTGAGACGGCCAAGAAGATACATACAGCCCTGTGTGGTTGGGTGCGTGCCTGAACCAAATGCCTGTGCGGCATCTATCTTGAGCGGATAGCTTGAAACAGGCATTTTTGCATCAATATGGCTGCCATAGACCCAGAATCTGTCAATATGCTGGGGCGGAAATGATTTTCTGTTTTCGGCAATCCAGTCCCGTGGTGCCAGATAGGTTATCTCATACTCAACTGTTTCGGCTGTGCTATAAATCTGTCTGATTATACTGCTCAGAACTGCCTCATCAGGCATTTCTTCCGACCATGCCTGAAGCATAAAGCGCCCCCGGTTTTTGCTGATAGATATGGTGCTGATATCAAGACGTGTTTCAATGCCTGCTTCAAGGGCGACAGGGGCATCATCTGTCATCACTGTTATCTGCCACAAGCCCTGCATTCTGAACACTCCTTAATGGATATCATCTGGATGGCTGACAAAGCTTGCCACAACTTTTTTTCTGCCTGCCTTGTCAAACTGGATTTCCAGCTTGTCTGCATCCACAACCACAACGCTGCCCATCCCGAATTTTGGGTGGAATACGCGGTCGTCCACTGCGAAGCTGTTTTTGCTGCCATCAGGCAGGAAACCTTCTGTGTCGCGCATTGGCGCGGCTGTGTTACGTTCGCTATATTTTGCGCGTCTTCCCCAGCCGGGACCATAGCCGGGCTTACCTACCCTGCTGTCTGCCTCGCCTATCATCACAGGTTCAACTCTGCCAACTGACAGACCCTGTGCCATCTCTTCCAGAATATCTGTCTGCGGCAATTCAGAGACAAAACGCGAAGGGATGGCAGACTGCCACAAGCCGTGTATACGCCTGTTGGCGGCAAAGCTGATATAGAGATTTCGTCTGGCACGGGTAATGCCGACATAGGCCAGCCTGCGTTCTTCTTCCAGCCCGATACCGCCATTTTCGTCAAGTGACCGCTGGGAGGGGAAAATGCCCTCTTCCCAGCCGGGCAGAAATACCGTGTCAAATTCTAGCCCTTTTGCGGCATGCAATGTCATAAGCGTGACCTCGCCATCTTCACGCGGGGCATCATTATCCATGACCAGAGAGATATGCTCAAGAAAGCCTGACAGGGTATCAAATTCTTCCATGGCAGAGACCAGTTCTTTCAGATTCTCAAGCCGCCCGTCCGAATCTGGCGATTTATCTTTCTGCCACATTTCGGTATAGCCTGATTCATCTAGTACCATTCGCGCAAAATCTGCTGGTGGCATGGAATCTTTTGCCTCCCGCCACTGTCCGATTGCCATTACAAAGCCAGCCAAAGAGCGCCTTGCCTGAGGCTTTAGCTCATCACTATCAACCAGATCGGCTGCGGCGGCCAGCATCGGGCGGTCTGCGGCGCGTGCCAACTGGAAAATTGTCTGCACAGAGGTCGTACCCAACCCTCTTTTGGGGGTATTGATTATCCGCTCGAAAGCCAGATCGTCAGCCGGCTGGTTAATCAGTCTGAGATAGGCAATCGCATCTCTTATTTCTGCCCGTTCATAAAACCGTGTGCCAACCACCCGATAGGGCATGCCGATCGCCAGAAACCGTTCTTCAAATTCGCGTGTCTGATAGCCTGCGCGCACAAGCACCGCAATATTATCTAGCTGATGGCCATCCTTCATCAGTGATTCGATAATTGACGAGATGGTTCTGGCCTCATCATAGCCATCCCAGTAGCCTGCCAGTCTGACCTTCTCGCCAGATGCATCATCTGTATAGAGCGTTTTGCCAAGGCGCTGTTCATTTTTGGCAATTAGCGCAGAGGCTGCATTCAGAATATGGCCTGTTGATCTGTAATTCCGCTCAAGCCGGATGGTGACGGCATTCTCATAATCTGTCTCAAATCTCAGGATATTGCCAACTTCCGCTCCGCGCCAGCCATAGATAGACTGGTCATCATCACCCACACAGCACAGATTATGATGTTTCTGCGCAAGCAGTCTGAGCCATAGATACTGGGCGATATTGGTATCCTGATATTCATCAACCATAATATGGGTTAATTTGGCCTGATAGCCCGCCAGAATATCGGGATGTTTGGTAAAAATGGTCAGCATATGTAACAGCAGATCGCCGAAATCAGCTGCATTCAGTGTCTTTAGCCTGTTCTGATAGGCCTTATAGATGGAAATAGCCTTGCCGCCTGCCGCATCACCTGCTTCTTCCAGCGTGACCGCCTCGGGCACCAGCCCTCTATCCTTGAACCTGCTGATAATGCCAAGCAGACCACGCGGCGGCCAGCGTTTTATGTCAAGCCCTTCGGCTTCCATAACCTGTTTTAACAGCCTGAGCTGGTCATCTGTATCCAGAATGGTAAAATCAGATCTCAGCCCGACAAGCTCGGCATGCCGCCTGAGCATCCTGCCTGCCAGCGCATGAAAGGTGCCAAGCATCACCTGTTCTGCCATTGGCCCCACAAGCTGGCTTACCCGCATTTTCATCTCGCGCGCCGCTTTATTTGTAAAAGTAACGGCCAGAATATTCCATGGCTGGGCTGTACGGGAGGCTACAAGTTCTGCCAGTCTTGAGGTAAGTACCTTGGTTTTTCCGGTGCCTGCACCAGACAGAACCAGCACAGGCCCGTTCAGCGTTGTTACAGCCTCTAATTGTGGTTCGTTCAGACCTTCGCGCCACATCCCATGTCTATTTTGCACCTCAGATACAGCCACATATTCTGACGAAGACTGATATTCTTCTTGTCCGGAGGTCACATTCCAACCCTTTGATTTGTATCGTGATGCGTTCTGTCTAGCACACTCTATACGGATATGAAGCGCAAAGCATCCAATAATAAAAAAATCTTGCTATTTTTATGATGAAGAATTCGCTATAATCTAGCCATAATTTAGGTCTATAGTTTATCAGCAACAGCCGATAAAGGCCATGGCCATATCAAGAAGTAATATGATGGTATCATTTAACCAAGAAAAGCTGGCTATAATCGCGATTGCGGGTACATGTTTGGCACTGACAGGATGTTCATCTGCACCACAGACCGAATTGACTGATATATCTGATCCTTATGAAGGACAGAACAGGGCTGTATTTGCGTTTAATATGGCAGTTGATGATTATGCGCTTGAGCCAGTAGCACGAGGTTATCGTGCAGCGGCGCCTGCAGCAGTCCAGCAAGGCGTAAGCAACTATCTTGAATGGGCATCCCTGCCAAAGACAGCAATTAATTCAGGCTTACAGGGACGACTGGAAAATGCCTCTTTGGCAACATTCAGATTCGCAATTAACGCGCTGACATTTGGTACAGCAGATTTGCTGGAAGGCGAAGAAAAACCGTATAGCGAAGATATGGGACAGACACTAGCATCTTATAACGTACCTGAAGGCAATTACATTGTTCTGCCCTTTATCGGCAGTACAACAATGCGCGGTGCCGCAGGCTATATTGGCGATTTTGTGCTGAACCCGCTATCTGTTGTGCAAGGCACAGAAGCTGGCACCGTGCGCAATGCCTCAATTCCTGTAGCAGCAGTATCCTATCGGGCTACCTATTTTGACCAGTTTAATGACGCAAAATATAATAGTCTTGATCCCTATTCACGGTTAAGGTCAGTCTATTATCAGCAACGTTCTGCCCAGTTGAGGGATAATGGCATAGCGAGTGACAATGAAGATGAATTTGACAGTTTCTTTACAGATTAACGCTAGGCCTGAAGCCAAAAACAGATTTTTTCCTTTGCCCTTCATGCCACTCATTGCATTACTGGCAGGGATGATGTTGTGCCTGCACAGCCCTGCATTCGGGTCTGATAATATCAAACGTGCAGAAGCGCATGTTGCAGAGATGATTTCAACAATAAAGGCTAAAACAGAAGATCGTTCCCTCACCAAGGAAGAGACTGTATCGCTATTTGCCGACATTATTACCGAATATTTTGATCTGGACGGGATTGTGCGCTATACCGCCGGCCGCTATTGGCGGATTGCCACCGATGATGAACGCAAAGCCTATAAAGAGCTGTTTGTTGCCATCCTGACAAAATCAGCAGCAGAACAGTTTGGCCAGCTTGCCCAGCTTGATTTTACGCCAACCACCTCTAGAGCACGCGGTGACAAGCTGGTGCTGGTAGGCGGTATTATTTCTGACAAGTCAGGCAAAATTCCAGATGCTGCGGTGGCCTGGCGTGTTACCACTGTCGCTGGCAAGCCCGCACAAATCATTGATATAGAGGTTGAAAATATCTCCATGCTGAAAACCCAGCAAGATGAGAACACCGCCATTATCAGACGTAATGGCGGCACGTTTTCAGCCCTTATCAAAGAGCTTGAGGCGCGCCAGAAATCTATTTCCGGCAACGCTTCCCAGTAATCTGCCTAGCCCGCACGGCAAATATAACTAGCGGGCAATAGGCTTGTATTTGATGCGTGTTGGCTGAAGCGCATCTGCACCAAGACGGCGCTTTTTATCTTCTTCATAGGCCTGATAATTGCCTTCAAACCATTCAACATGGCTATCACCTTCAAAGGCCAGAATATGGGTTGCGATTCTGTCAAGAAACCATCTATCGTGACTGACCACAACCGCGCAGCCTGCAAATTCAAGCAGCGCTTCTTCCAGTGCTCTTAAGGTATCGACATCCAGATCATTGGTTGGTTCATCCAGCAATAGCAGATTTGCGCCACTTTTCAGCATACGTGCCAGATGCACCCTGTTACGCTCGCCACCTGAAAGCTGGCCAACGCGCTTTTGCTGGTCTGAACCTTTGAAGTTAAACAGGCTAACATAGGCACGAGAAGGCATGGTTCTGTTGCCTAGCTCAAGCTCGTCAAGCCCGTCAGAGATAGCTTCCCAGACAGTATGATCGTCATTCAGTGAATCACGTGACTGGTCAACATAGCCAAGTTTAACCGTCTCACCTACCTTCAGAGAGCCACCATCCAGCGCCTCATTCTCGGTAAGCATTTTGAACAGGGTGGATTTACCGGCACCGTTCGGACCAATTACCCCCACAATGCCACCCGGCGGCAATCTGAAATCCAGATTATCTATCAAAAGCCTGTCATCAAACCCTTTGGTCAGTCCGCTTGCTTCAATCACAATATCGCCCAGACGCGGGCCTGCGGGAATTGTGATTTTGTTGGTGGCGTTACGCTGTTCTTTATCCTGTTCCAGCAATTTCTCATAGGCAGACAGACGTGCCTTTGATTTTGCCTGACGTGCCTTGGGGGCAGAGCGCACCCAGTCCAGCTCGCGACTAAGCGATTTGACACGTGCATCTTCTGCCTTGCCTTCCTGTTCAAGCCTCTTCTGCTTCTGTTCAAGCCAGCCCGAATAATTACCCTGATAGGGAATACCTGCCCCTCTATCAAGTTCAAGAATCCAGCCTGCCACCTCGTCCAGAAAATAGCGATCATGCGTGATGGTCACAACAGTGCCGGGGAAATCATGTAAAAATCGCTGTAGCCATGCGACAGATTCAGCATCAAGATGGTTTGTTGGCTCATCCAGCAACAGCATATCGGGTGCGCTTAGCAATAATGCACACAGAGCCACCCGCCGCTTCTCGCCGCCTGACAGTTTTGATACATCTGCCTTGCCATCTGGCACCCGCAGCGCATCCATCGCAATTTCCGCTTTACGTTCCAGATCCCAGCCATCAATGGCATCAATCTGTTCTTGCAATTCTGCCTGTTCTGCAATGACAGCATTCATTTCATCATCTGTCATTTCTTCGGCGAATTTGGCGCTTACTTCGTTAAACCTGTCTACCAGCTCTTTTGCCGCGCCCATGCCTTTCAACACATTGCCCATCACATCGGTTGATTCATCCAGCTCGGGTTCCTGAGCCAGATAGCCAACTTTGATGCCATCAGCCGGCCATGCCTCACCATTAAATTCTGTCTCTATCCCCGCCATAATTCTCAGCAAGGTTGATTTACCTGCTCCGTTCAAGCCTAGAACGCCAATTTTGGCACCTGGCAGAAAGGACAAGCTTATATCTTTGAGAACTTCTTTGCCGCCCGGCCATGCTTTTGACAGGCGTTGCATGGTATAGACATACTGGTTAGCTGACATAATGATTTCCTGAAGCTGGTGTTTCGCTAATTACCCTGATGTTTTAGCTGATAACACAGCTTTTTTCCATGCCAGATTGCAATTTTATCTAGCTTGACGGGCGCATAACCGCCATTCGGTGATGACATTGCCACTGCCAGCCGCTAGGATAGGCGGCAGGTCATATAGGCATGATCTATGTGCCTGCTCTGGCAGGTGTGGTTCGGTTAGGTGGTAAATGGCTATGAAACTCTGGTTTATGACACCTGAATATCCGCTTTTTATCATCCTGATAGATGCAATATTTGCTGCCCTGTCCTATATGATGATTGCCCGTTTTTGTGCGCTCACCCTGCTACCTGACTCGCTGACCAGCGGTAAATTGCGGGTGCTGGCAAAACTTAACCAGATTATTTTCACCATTCTGTCGCCAGTGACACCGGCATGGATAAATCACCGTTCGCTAGAGCTTTATGCGCTATTCTGGCTGTTCGTGATACGCTATTATCTGCTTCCGCTTGTGATTGGCTATGATATCTATCTGCCATCGCAAATGCCGTTTGAGATGGCGATTTTCAAGCTATTTTCAGGCTAGCCTTATTTAATTGAGATATTGCGGGTGACAGCGCCGTTTTCATCCAGATGTAACAGCTTTGTGCCCTGATTACTGTCAATTTGAAGCCACACCCCGTCATCTGACAGCTGATACCCTGATAGCCTCTGATCTGCCTCAAGCGTAATAGATGTCTCCAGCGTTACAGGCGGATCAAGCTCAACCTGTTCCAGTTTTGTCTTAATCCCCCAAATCAGGGCAGTAACGCCGGCAATAATAAAGGCTGTCATCACAATAATGGCGACAATCAGCAACCGTACAATGCGGGGCGTCAGAAAACCGGCAGGTTGTGAGGACTCATCAGACATAGGCACTACTATTAATTTGGGTTTATTCTGCGCCCAGCATATACTGCATCAGACAGGATTGCCAGAATCTTAGCAGCCGGAAGCCTAGACAATAGAGATAGATGTGGAAAAAATTTGCCTAACCCCGACAGATGCAGATGCGCGCGAGCGGATTGACAGATGGCTAAGCAGGCATCTGGCGGAGCAACATATCTCGCGCTCACAGATAAAACAGCTTATCCAGTCAGGTCATCTTTCTGCTGATGATAAGACGCTTACCGACCCGTCAGCCCAGATAAAAGCTGGTAGCGAATATTGTTTGAGCCTGCCCGAAGCAGAAAAAGCAGAGCCAATGGCTGAGAATATTGCGCTGGATATTCTATTTGAAGATGCACATCTGATTATACTCAACAAACCCGCAGGTATGGTTGTCCACCCAGCTCCCGGTTCACATTCAGGCACATTGGTCAATGCACTGCTATATCATTGCGGGGACAGTCTGACAGGCATAGGCGGGGTGATGCGCCCCGGCATTGTTCACAGGCTGGATAAAGACACTTCTGGCATCATGGTAGTTGCGAAAACACAGGCCAGCCATATCGGCCTGTCAGAAAAATTTGCAGCCCATGATCTGGAAAGGCGCTATCAGGCGCTAACATGGGGTATTCTTAACCCGCCCTCCGGCCATATTGATGCGCCTATCGGACGGCATAGGACAGACAGAAAAAAACAGGCCATCACCCCCTCAGGCAAGCCTGCGCAGACAGATTACACGCTGATGCGCCATCTGCCGCCCTATGCCTCGCTTGTTGAATGCCAGCTTCATACAGGCCGCACCCACCAGATACGGGTGCATCTAACCTCTCTTGGGTTCGGGCTGATTGGTGATCCAGTCTATGGTCGTCCTATGCGGCTTGCCCAGATGCCTGACCAGCAAAGCAGGGATCTGTTATTGCGGCTTCGGCAATTCCCGCGACAGGCATTATGCGCAACCCACCTTGGATTTACCCATCCTGTGACTGGCGAATTGATGGACTTTACCGTCCCTCTGCCAGGCGACATGACCGCGTTAATAGAGGATATTGAACATACTATCCAGAAGCGTGGCAGCGATACCTCAAAGAGCTAGGAAATACTGCATTTATGCCATAATCTTACCCCTCTTTAATTTTATATACACAATAACTATATATAAAGAATAACAGATAAATTCTAACGTCTCATGTGATAGAAGGAGAAGGTGATGACAAAAACTGCGTTAATACCTGCGCTGTCACCCGAAGGCAGTCTGAGCCGCTATATGGAACAAATCAGACAGTTTCCAATGCTGGAGGCTGATGAAGAATTTATGCTGGCGAAATCATTCAAAGAGCGCGGAGATGTCGATTCTGCCCACAAGCTGGTGACCAGCCATTTGCGCCTTGTGGCTAAAATTGCCATGGGCTATCGCGGCTATGGCCTGCCTGTTGCCGATCTTATTTCCGAGGGCAATCTGGGCATGATGCACGCGGTCAAGAAATTTGACCCTGATAAGGGTTTCAGGCTGGCAACTTATGCTATGTGGTGGATCAAAGCCTCAATTCAGGAATATGTGTTGCGCAGCTGGTCACTTGTAAAGATTGGCACGACCGCTTCGCAGAAAAAGCTATTTTTTAATTTACGCAGGCTGAAAGGCCAGATTGGAGCGATTGACAGTGGTGATATGTCACCTGCAGATGTCACCCATATTGCAGATGAGCTAAATGTCGCCGAAAAAGATGTTATCGATATGAACCAGCGCATGGCCGGTGGTGATAAATCATTAAATGTAACGCTTACATCATCAGATTCAGATCAGTCTGGCGAGTGGCAGGACTGGCTGGCAGATGACAGCCCTGATCAGGAAGCACAATTTGCCGAACATGAAGAGCTTGAAACGCGGCGTGAGCTGATGATGAATGCGATGCAAAATCTGAATGAACGTGAAATGCGGATCATTGAAGCCAGACGGCTTACAGAACCGCCACTGACGCTTGAAGATCTGGCAATTGAATTTAATGTAAGCCGCGAGCGTATCAGACAAATTGAAGTACGCGCCTTTGAAAAGCTGAGTGAAGCCATTCTGGCGCAGGCACATGAAATGAAGCTCATAAGCCGGCAGGACAGCCCATCAGAATAGCCCTACCCCCTGAACGGACCCTATCCCCTGAACGGATCAGCCACCAGAATTGTGTCATCACGCTCAGGGCTGGTTGATAACAGAGATACCGGAATACCCGTTAGCTCTTCCAGACGGCGGATATATTTCACGGCATTTGCCGGCAGTTCCGCCCATGAGCGCGCGCCATAGGTAGTTTCCGACCAGCCAGGCATTTCTTCATAAATGGGCACACAAGCGGCCTGATCAGCGGCATTTGCCGGAAAATAATCTAGCCTTTCGCCATTACAGTCATATCCAACACAGATTTTAAGCACCTCGAATCCGTCAAGCACATCCAGCTTGGTAAGCGCCATGCCTGAAATACCAGCGGTTAGACCTGCCTGCCTGACCATTACCGCATCAAACCAGCCACAACGGCGCTTCCGGCCTGTCACCGTTCCAAATTCTCGGCCACGCTCGCCCATGCGGTTGCCATCATCGCCAAAATCTTCTGTTGGAAACGGGCCTGAGCCTACGCGCGTTGTATAGGCTTTGGTAATGCCTAGTACGAAATTTACCGTGCCGGGGCCTGTGCCAGTGCCAGTCGCTGCCTGTCCTGCAACTGTGTTTGACGAAGTCACAAACGGATAGGTGCCATGGTCAATATCCAGCATAACCCCCTGAGCGCCCTCAAACAGAATGGTTTTGCGTGTCTTCAGCGCTTCTGCCAGCACACGCCAGCTAGGCTGGCAATAGGACAGCAAAACATCTCGCATGGATAATAGCTCGGCGATAATATCCTCTGCCATCACAGCCTCTTCACCTGCTGCCTCAAGCCAGACATTATGATGGGCAACAAGCGCAGATACACGTTCACGCAACAGGCTTTCATCCGTAAGATCAGATAATCTGATACCACGGCGCGCAACCTTATCTTCATAGGCAGGGCCAATACCGCGACCTGTTGTGCCAATTTTGCCGGCGCCGCGCATCTTTTCACGCGCATTGTCTGTCTTTACATGCACCTTCAGAATAAGATTAACATTTTCCGCCACCACCAGATTTTCAGGCGTAATCGTCACAGATTGGGCAGTAAGGGTGTCTATTTCCTGAAGAAGTGCGGCGGGGTCTACCACCACGCCATTGCCAATGACCGATAATTTACCATCTCTGACAATGCCCGAGGGAAGCAGCGACAGCTTATATTCAACACCATCAATAACAAGTGTATGCCCTGCATTATGCCCGCCCTGAAACCTGACAACAATATCAGCACGCTCGGATAACCAGTCTACAATTTTTCCTTTTCCTTCGTCTCCCCACTGTGAGCCGATCACTGCTACATTTGCCATTTATCTTTCACACTTTCATAATTTGCTATTACAGCTGTTCTGGTTCGCTCTGTGCCGAACGTACAATAAATTTACAGCCCAGATTGCGAGCCTCTTCATCAGGGTTGGCATCAGGGCTTCCCATAATGATACGTCTGCCTGTCCTGATATATTTCAGCGCGGTAGCCGAACCTGCATTGGCGGCAATATATAACTGCTCCTGAATATGAGGGGCCGGCAAAATACGTTGCACCCGTTCCATATAGATGGACAGGCCGATGGCCGGTTCCTGATAGGGCGTGACATAGGCCCCACCAGCCGCTATCGCACCGCGCGAACCTTCGCTATATACCGCAAATCCGATAGAACTGTGATAGCCATCCCCCTGCCTGTCCAGAGGATCAAGCGTAACAGATATATCATCATCCAGAGCTATGATCTGCTCAGCAAGAGATGTTAGCCGTTCTAGCTGGCTGGCAACAGGTGCAGGCAGTTCGGACGCTACCGCTTTGAGCCTGTCTATATCATTGCCTGATGCCTGAAGAATACGGGCAAGCATACCTGCTTCTGGCTGGTCACTATCGGCAAGCGCCGAGATGTTACGCTGATCTACAAGTTCTGCCAGCTGGTCCGGCTGCTTGGACTGGGCGAGCATTATTTCAGTTAGCTGGGGTAGGCTCAGATCAACTGTTAGCGCACCAATAGAGGCTGCTTTCAGCGCTGTTATACCAACCAGAAGTATTTCAAGGGCAGCAGCATCATCATCTCTTCCGATAATTTCAGCGCCTGCCTGAGCCATTTGCCGTTCCGGATTTAACAGCTCCGGGACAACACGCAACACATCACCATGATAGGCCAGCCTAAGCGGACGTGGCAGATGTGCAAGACGGGTACCTGAAATACGCGCCATCTGGGCTGTCATATCTGCCCTCACCCCCATCATCCGGCGTGAAATAGGGTCAAGCAGCCTAAATGTCTGGGTCGACAGGCTAGCACCCATAACATCATCAACCAGCGTTTCTTCAAATTCTATCAATGGCGGGCTAACAAGCTGATACCCAAATTGCGCAATCGCAGACATCACTGCCATACGGGCGTGGTCATTCTGCTCAGACTGCGGATAAAGCACATCTGACAGGCCTGATGGGAGCAGGCCAGATTTCTGCTGTTTCAGGCGTTGCGCCTCAGACAGGCCTGTATCAGAATCGTCTGATGACATGCTATATGCCCCTATGTTTTGACGTTTATGCGCCTGCCAGATACGTACCCGAACCAAAACAGGCCGGTGCGTGGCGGGGGCATCATGTTTCAACCCCCACCTATCTAGCGAATTTGGCCAGATATTTCAAGCCACCGCCTGCCATCAGCCCAGACTATATATCAGCCTGATAATGATGTGCCGGCTAGTTTGCAAATTTCAGATAATCTGCACGCACCACCTGTTCCAGATTTCTGATCGATTCAAGTGTGTCTGGTGCAACCTCGCCATCTACCTCAATAAGGGATATGGCCTCACCGCCAGCTTCTTTCCGGCCTAGATGGAAAGTCGCAATATTCAGCCCCAGCTTGCCGATCAGAGAACCAAGCGAACCAATAAAGCCCGGCTTGTCATAATTTCGTAGATACAACATATTTTGTGGAAAATCTGACTCAATCGAAATATTCTGCACTTCAATAAGACGCGGCTTATCACCGCCAATCAGGGTGCCTACAATAGTACGCTCACCATCTTTATAGACCACCGTCAGGCGAAGCATTGTTTCATAGTCACATCGCCTGTCATGTTTCACAGTTGCCACCGCAATTCCATTTGACGACGCAATCGCAGTCGCATTCACCATATTGACTGAATCCATAATTGGCCCCAGCAGACCGGAGAGTGTTGAGGCCATTACAGGGGCTTCATTTATCTTTGAAGATTTGCCGTCAAATTCCAGCCTGACTGAGGTGATTTCACTAGAACCTACCTGACCAACAAACTGGCCAAGTAATTTACCAAGCGCCATATAGGGCTTTAGCACCGGCGCTTCTTCTGCAGTAACAGACGCCATATTCAGGGCATTTGAGACAGCGCCATTATTCAGATAGTCTGCCATCTGTTCTGCCACCTGCAGGGCAACCTTTTCCTGTGCTTCTGTTGTGGAGGCACCCAGATGAGGGGTTGCGACCAGCGTATCAAGCTCAAATAGCGGGCTTTCACGGGCAGGTTCTGTTTCAAACACGTCTAGCGCAGCAGAGGCAACATGACCATTTTTCATCGCCGCATATAGCGCCATCTCGTCAACCAGACCACCGCGGGCACAATTGACAATCCGAACGCCTTTTTTCATTTTGTTTATCGCATCTGCCGAAATGATATTGCGTGTCGCATCGGTAAGCGGGGTATGAAGCGTGATATAATCTGCCTGTGCAAATAGCTCATCCAGTTCTACCTTTTCAATCCCAAGCTGTTTGGCGCGATCTTCTGTCAAGAAAGGATCATAGCCCAAAACCTTCATTTTCAGCCCCTGCGCTCTGTCTGCGACAATCGCGCCAATATTCCCGCACCCTATGATGCCAAGGCGTTTTCCAGAAATTTCTGCGCCCATAAATCTGGATTTTTCCCATTTGCCAGAGACAGTAGACTGGTGCGCCTGAGGTATCTGGCGGGTGCTGGCAAGCAGCATGGAAATAGCATGTTCTGCGGTCGTGACTGCATTGCCAAATGGTGTATTCATTACTACGACACCAGCGGCAGTTGCTGCCGGAATATCAACATTATCAACGCCGATACCAGCTCTGCCAACTACCTTCAGATTGACTGCTTTTGCCAGAATATCGGCTGTTACTTTAGTGGCTGAGCGGATAGCAAGGCCATCATACTGATCAATAATCTCAGCAAGCTCTTCAGGGCTGAGGCCGACCTTGACATCCACATCAATGCCGGCATCACGGAAAATATCAGCTGCCGCAGGGGCAAGCTTGTCGCTTATCAGTACTTTTGTCATCTGTTTCTCTTATATCTATATTGCTATATGCCCATTTGCAGGCGCGTTTGTGAAAATGCCCAGTCAAGCCACGGCATCAGGGCGCGCATATCATCTGGCTCGACAGTGGGGCCGCCCCATAGCCTCAGACCGGCAGGCGCGGTACGGTAGGCACCAATATCAAAAGCCACCTGTTCATCTGCCAGCAAATTGACAATATTTTTGGCAAAGGCTGTTTGTGTCTCGCTATCTGCGGCCAGAATATCTGGATGGGTAATTTTCAGGCAGATTGAGGTTGACGATAAATGCGCTTCCTCGGCACATAGAAATCCGCACCAGTCAGACTCCGCAACAAATGCCTGTACCACCTCAAGATTGGCTATGGAGCGGGCAATTAATGCCTCAAGCCCGCCAAGCCGGTCAGCCCAGTCAAGCGCCACATGCAAATCTTCGATACAGAGCAGTGAGGGGGTATTGATCGTATCACCTCTGAAAATACCCTCAATCAGCTTGCCTGCCTTGGTAAGCTGGAAGATTTTAGGCAGAGGGCGTGGCGGTGAATAGCTTTCCAGCCGCTCTACCGCACGCGGCGACAGGATTATCACCCCGAAGCCACCCTCACCGCCAAGCGATTTTTGCCAGCTAAAGGTGGTAATATCCAGCTTTGAGAAATCCATCTCCATCGCAAAACAGGCAGATGTTGCATCAGCAATGGTAAGCCCTGTTCTGTTTGCCGGAATCCAGTCTGTATCTGGCACACGCACGCCAGACGTGGTGCCATTATAGGTAAATAGCACATCACGGGAAAAATCAACCTGTGACAGATCAGGCAACGCGCCCCAGTCTGCCTCCATAATCCGGCAATCTTCTAGCTGTAATTGTTTGGTGGCGTCCCCTACCCATGTCTTGCCGAAAGATTCCCAGGCCAGAACATCAACACCGCGTGCGCCCAAAACAGACCACATGGCCATTTCGACAGCACCTGTATCAGACGCAGGCACAATCCCCAGACGATACTCATCTGGCAGGCCAAGCATCTGGTGCATTCGCGTTATTGCGGTTGATATTTTTGCTTTGGGGTCTTTGGCACGGTGAGAGCGACCGAGTGCTGCATCACCTAAGGATGAGAGGGTCCAGCCTGTAGGCTTTTTTGTCGGCCCAGAAGAAAAATGGGCGGACAACGGCTTTTGCGTTGGCTTCATGGCGAACCTCATCAGTAATGTGACTATCCGTTGGGGGATAGCGACCCGCCGATGACCATACTGATCTAAACACAGATGTCAAGCTATGTAGCATTTATTGCGAGATAGAGACAGAAAATCAGCCCTGTTTCAAGGCAGTCACCAGCCTGTCCATGGCGGTATCTAGCTGGTCTTCATTTACCGCTTCGACCATCACCCTGATAAGCGGTTCTGTACCAGAGGGGCGTAGTAAAATTCTGCCCTGATCACCAAGAAAATCACGCACCGCCGCCATCTCGTCAGTAACGCGCCTCTCATCTAGTACAGAT